>DVNP01000094.1 GCA_018714285.1 Candidatus Caccomorpha excrementavium
CCGTATGGTAGAGGAGGCGGTCTATGATGCGGCCATATGTGCAGGAGATATCATAAAGCCGCAGGCGGAACGGATTCTGAAGGTGTTGGGAGCGGAGGATGTGAAGGAGGAGCTTTCGAGGTATCAGGACGAGGTGAGCAACCGTTTCTTAAGGATGTTCCTTGCGCTATGTGTTACGGTGCTGGAATACGGGGATAAGGAAGTGGACGGACAGCTGCTTTATCTGAATAATATCAAATATCTGAAGCAGGAGATTGCGGTAGAGCTTTTAAAAAGAAAGGAACTGAAATACAGATTCTCGGGACTTGCCTGGATCACCGTGCTGCCGGTATTCTTTCTTCCTGCCGTTGAAGAGTGGGCGGTCGGCAATCTCCCTTCTCTGGGAAGCTTTTACCGGGGCGCATCCGGCATCCTTATCTCGGCTGTCATATATGTTTCAACCTGGATTGTTTATATTATGCTCAATCATCTGAAGGAGAGAGAGCCGGTCTCTATAAGAAGCCGCGGAATCTGGAAGCGTCTTTTGAAAATCAGATATATCGGAATGGCGGTTGAGAGATTCAGAAAAAGAAATTACGGAAGATGCAAACTGCTGACAGAGCTCCTGCGCCAGGTAGGGGATACGAGGAGTATTCAGGAATTCCTTCTGTCGCGTTTTACGGCTGCGGGAATGGCGTTCCTTCTGTGCATCGTTTTGTTCGCGGAAATTCATAAAGAGGAAAAACGTCAGGCTTACCGGATAGAAGAAGGAATGGAGCTGACCTTAAGCGCGATTAATAAGACGCAGCGGCAAAGGCTTGAAGAGGCGCTTCCGGGCCTGCTTGAGAGATTTATCGGAACGGGCGCCGAAAGAGAGGAAGTGGAGGCGGAGATAAGCGGTCAGGGAATTTTGACGAATCCGCTGCTGGCCGGAGAGTATGCAGATGAGATTATGGAACGGATCAGACAGTATGAGAATGCCCGGTTTCAATGGTATGAATTCTTATGCGCGGCAGGCGTGGGACTTATGGTCTATGCGGGAGTCTACGGGCTGCTGCTCTACCGGAGAAGAATTATACGGATGGATATGGAGGATGAGGTCGTTTCTTTTCAGTCTATTTTGCTGATGCTGATGCATATGGATCGGATCAATGTTCTGGCCATATTCGAGATGATGGAGAATTTTGCGGTTATCTTCAAGATACCGATACAGAAGTGTATTAATAATTATAATTTCGGAGATACAAAAGCGCTTCAGGAGCTGAAAGAGGAATGCGGGTTTGAACCGATGAAGCGCCTGACAGATCAATTTCTACTGTGCGACCGAATCGGAATCGTACAGGCGTTTGACGAGATCTCGGTGGAACGGGCAAATTTCAGGGAACAGAGGAAGCTTGACAATGAGATGAATCTGGCAGGAAAGACAGCGATCGGAAAATTAATTTCGTATATTCCGATGGTACTGACAATAGGCGGATATCTGATTATACCCTTCGTAAGGGAGAGTCTTACCCAGCTTCTTCAGTATGCGGAAGAAATGAATGCGATGTAGGGAAGGGCGTGCGGTGCATGGAGAATGCGTTAAAGGGTTTGTTAATGGCGTCGGGGATTATTATCACCTGCGTTATTATAAGCATTGGCTTTTATACGGCCAGGGAAGCAAAGCAGTCGGCCTCTCAGACGGCAGTCTACCTTTCAAGATTTAATCAGGAGCTGTCGGAGGAGGGACTGACAAGATATGACGGAATGGAGGTGGCGGGCAGTGATATTATTAATCTGATTCGCAGAGAGCTTGGATCCTACGGACAGGGAGAAAGCTCGGAAGTGTCGGTGATTGTGATAACGGGAAAGGGTGAATATACGTACAGGAACATTGAATATCTGGAGCAGATTCGAAGCTATGGAAACGACAGATATATTAATCCGACGGCAGTGTTTACCGGCAGCGTTATCAGAGACGGGAATGACGTGATTACCTGCGTCAGTTTCCGGCAGAAGCAAAGAACGGGAAACTGACGCGCGGCAAATGGGGCCCGGACTTTTGAAGAGAGAAGGGACAGGAATGGAGGAATTATGGATAACAGCCTGAAAGGTCTGCTTTTGGCAGCAGGAGTGATTATTACGTGTGTGGTGGTAGGACTGGGATTCTATATCTCAAGAGAGGCCAAGAATACAAGCGCCAGCGGAGCGTCACAGATTACCAGCATGAATTCAGAATATCAGGATGTCGCAAAGACCATGTATGACGGACTGACAATATCAGGAAGAGAGGTTCTTTCGGTTCTTGAGAAGTTTGAAGGAGAGCTTGAGAACGGTACTTTTCTCGTAACGGTACATACAGGCAAGACGCAGGAGAAAAAGTCGGCCGGAATTGTGTACGGCGGCCCGGACAGCAAAGATGCTCTGGAGAGCGCAATGGAGAATGCAAGGGACAGATCCGAGGATGCGTATGTGAATCCTAACGCGAATTTTCTCGGAGAGATTACCTATGATCAAAATGATGTGATTAACGGCCTGGTATTCACACAGCAATAGCGGGAGGAGAGGAATGGAGCAGATAGAGGAATTCCTTTATCAGGCATTCTGCGCGGCTGTATTCTGTCTGGCGCTCAGTCTGTTCTTTCAGATGACAGAGAGGTATTCCGATCTGCTGGAAGGGGGAAGAGGGCTGCTGGAGGGCGATCTTACTCTCTCGTCAGGAGAGGAGGCCGGACAGGAGGAGACGGTGACGGGAAGCGAGCTGATGCTGATCCTTCATGATGTATTGCAGGAGGATATAGAGATTGACGGTATCCTCCTGCAGAAGGGAGGGATCTATAAGCCGGACGGACTGGTCGGCGCGCAGAAGCAATACAGGAAAACGGTAATCTATGAAGAAGGCAGAGTCGGACGGATTGTGTACAGTTCTTCTGTCAGTACATAGTAAGACACAGTATCATCCGACGGACAAAGGAGGCGGGCAGCATGGAGAGCTTCAGCAAATGCCTTGCAGTAATTCTTGCGGTGCTTCTTCTGATCCTGGCTCCCGTCCGGGCGGCTGCCCGGATACAGGAGAGACGGGAATCGGAATGGTTTGAGAACCGGGTGAGGGAATTCGCGGAGGAAACAAAGCGCCGCGGATATCTCGATCTTTCCCGGTACGAGAGGTTCTGCAAAGATATCGGGAATTCTGGCGTACTCTGGGAGGTTGAGCTGATTCACGCAAGAGAAAAAACGGGAATTAGAGAGGAGGTACGGACGGGAAACGGCATACGGGAAGACAGAATGGCGAGGATGTCTTTTAATGAAGAAAACCGGTCCCATACGCATACTTCAGATTGTTATACCCATACGCATACGGAATTGACGGATGATCCGGGCGGACGGTATTACTGCACGCATACCCATTCGGCAGAATGCAGAAGCGGCGGATGGAGCAGAATCCATTTTACTGTCTGCGGCTGGTGTAATCTGACCATAGAAATGTATCAGTTCAATTATAATCAGAGCGGCCAGCTTACGGACAGCACCCCGCTGTATCTGCCTCCCGGAAGCAGATGTCCTGTCTGCGGGAGAGGGCTGTCCGGGCAGAAATATTCCTGGCGATTTTATTATAGCTGCGGATATTCTGCATCTGTGATTACGGATTCGGTCTCGGTGCCGGCCTCCATGAAGACGCCCGTGCCGGGAAGCGTTCAGTCCGGATGGTTCAGGAACCCGCTTGACGGATATACATTCGGATGTTACCGGTATTCGGTACACAGCCATGAGGCAGAGCAGTGTGAAAAATATCTCAGAAAACGGACGGTTCCGGTTATTTGCAGGAAGTGCGGGGGCATTGTCGGAGCGCTGGTCTATGAATATGACAGGAACCAGACGATAACAGGCAGCTATCAGCCGGATGAAGTGTATGCCTGCTGCGGCGCGGGAAGTGAAGCTGATTTTGGAAGAACCATTGAGGAATATACGTATCTGTGCGGTCTTGATTCGGGCTGGGAGCTGATATGCGGGAAGGAGGTTGAGGCCGTAACGCCGGTCTGCGACAGGGTTATGCTGTCTCTTGAGCCTGTGACGCCAGGTCAGACTGTCTATGTGGGGGAAGCGCCGGATACGCAGGTCTATGTTAACTGTCTGTCCGGCAGGCGCTATACCTGTAAGGCCGATACGGATTTTACTGCCGATGCGCCGGGGACCTATGAAGTAAGCCTGTATCTGGAGGGGTATGTAGAGAATGCCGGAACACAGGGAAGAATCGGTACGGCCGTAACGGTTACTGTGATTGCGAGAGAGAAGAAATGCGATAACGGCCATACCTACCGTCTGGAGGCGGATGGCAGTGATCCGGGGTGTCCGATCTGCCGTGTGACGCCGGAGCGGCTTGAGGCCGTTCTTGAGAGGACAGAGATATATAAAGGGGAAGAGATTCCGGTGGAGTCGGTTGCCGTAACCTATCTGGACGGCCATACGGAGCATATCAGCGAGGGGTATGAAATATCTTATGATAATACCCGGACAGGGAACGTGAACGTTACAATCAGCTATGAAGGCGTCAGGCAAATCGTATCCGTTCTTGTAAGGCCGAATCTGACGGGGGTATCCGCCTTTCCCTCCAGCCAGAATGTAATCAAATATGGAGAGCCGGGATTCCTGGTAACGGCCCGGTATGAGGACGGAAGCAGCCGGACGGTTTCGGAGTATGAGCTTGAGGGAATCCGTACCGATCAGGTCGGGGTGCAGAAAGGAAGAATCCGCTGTCAGGAGAACGGCCGTGAGGTTTCATGCGAGGTTCTTGTTACCGTGCTTCCGTTGTCCGCGACCTGCGCCTACGGACATGTATATGACAGGGACGCGGATGATGTCAGCTGGGGCTGTCCGACCTGCCGTAAGACCATAACGGGGATTGAGGCGGCGCCTTCTCCCATCTACGGCAGAATCGGCGATCCCCTTGAGATTACAGTTATTGCTCTGTATCAGGACGGTCATACGGAGGAGATAAGGAATTATGAGAGCAGCTACGACGCGTACCACAGGGGCCGGCAGGAGGTTGTGATCAGGTATCAGGGCTTTGAGGCGGCGGCAGAGGTGATTCTGGATGAGTATATCAGCTGTCCTTTCTGCGGGCGGGAAATGAGGGCAGAGGAGGATTGTGATTACTGCGGGAGACTCCCGGTAAGGCTTCTGGCAGAACCGCCGGAGCAGACGATTGCGCCGGATGAGGAGCCGAAGTTCCTTGTATATGCGGAATATTCAAACGGATATAAAGAGCGGGTGATCGGGTATCGTCATACCTTCCAGCAGGGAATTACGGGAATACAGACGGTAGAGATTTTTTATGGCGGATTAAAGACGACGGTTCTTGTTCTGGTACGGGATACGGGAAAGTATCGGTGCCCGAGTTGCGGCAGGGAATCTGACAGGAGCGGTAAAGAGGAGGTATGTCCGTACTGCAGCAGAGAGCTTGTAAGAATTGAAGCGGAACCGGAGGGCGGGAATACCGTCAGAAAAGGGACGGATCTGAAGGCCAGGGTAATTCTGTTCTACCGGGCCGGCAATCAGGAGATTATCTACAGCGGCTATACGGTGAGAAATTATGATCCGATGCGGATTGGCGTTCAGAATGTGGAGATCTGGTATCAGGAGAAAAAAGCCGGGATGCAGATAGAGGTTGTGGAAATACCGGTTGAGGCGGAATGTGAAGAAGGGCACCGCTATTTTTTGAATCCGGACGGAACGGATCCGGGATGTCCTTATTGCGGCAGTCTTGAAGAAGAGACAAAAGACTATCTGGATATCTATTATACGGCGCAGATCATTGAGGTATTGGAGCGGGAGGGAAGATATCCGCTGCAGAAAGGGGACTATTTCGGCATTCGGCTGGCGAAACAAAGTGGATCCTTTGCAGAGCGTCTTGCGGCGCTGTTTTGGGGAGGAGAGGGCAATCCGGGAAGACAGATTCGATATTCCGTCATGATAGGAGAAGGAGAGAAGCAAAGTGGAGGCATTTAGCAGGGCTGTTGAGATCGCGGCAGCCGTGGCGGTTCTTTTTCTGTATCCGATCATCAGTATCGGACAGAAGGAGGCTTTGATTCTGGAGCTGGCTCTGAAAGTATATACGGCTGAGTTAACGGACGGAATCAGAACCCACGGTTATCTGACCGGGGAAGAATATGAAGCGTATCTGGCAGGCTGTACGGGTTTTGGAGCAGTCTGCGGAATCCGGATTGAAGCAGTCGGATGGCGGTATGATGAAGCGGCCGGAATATGGTATGAAAGGCTTGTGACACACGAAGAAATCATGGAAGAGATCGTCCGGAACGGATATGCGGGCTTTTCGCAGGGGGATTCCCTTATGATTTCCGTGGAAGCGCATTTTGCCGGAGCCGCGGGAATGCTGTATCGGATGGGAGGAACGGAAGGCGTGCGGATAGAGACAGGAGGAGTAATAAGAGATGAAACTGAGCCAGTATATTCTGCTGTTCCTTAGTATAGCCGCCGTTTTTTTAGGCGCGGCCGATTCCGGAGCCAGAATTCTCCAGGCGGGAATTACGGAGAAGCTGATGATGGATGAATATGTCGGACAGGCCGCGGATGACGCGCTTAAGCAGCTGGTTATCTATGATGACGGAGGAGGAGCCGTAATTGAGAAGGAGGCGGCTGTGGATCGTTTTTTTCTTTCTTTGTTCTCCTCCCTTGCCATTCTGGATGACGGGGCTGCCAGAGCAAAGCTGATGCAGTATATCCCGGTTATGGCTGTGACGGATTATGACGGCTTTTATATCCGCTATGCCAGGGAAAAGGAAGGAACGGATGGGGTTACGCTTGAATATGTCTGGACGGATAAGCAGTATTATACAGTTGAGGATGAATGGGCAGCCTGCCGGTTCGAAAAGGATAATACGGTGCTTCTGTGTGATAAGACGGGAATCCTGACGGGTACGGTCTCTAAAAGCGTTAGACTTGATTACAGAGAGCTGTCAGGAAGCGCCTATGAACGGTTTCAAAAGGCGGCGGGAGAGCATTTCCTGCTGTCAGAAGAAGCGTTCAGGGCAGAAAAACGGAACACAATAACAAGAAAGCTTGAAGAGCAGCTGCGTTATTATTGCACAGCGCACAACAGGATAGCAAGGAAGCTTGGAATCGGATATGAATTCGCATTTCCGGATATGGATGCCGCAGGAGGCGAGAGAGCGGTGCCGGATATCGGGCTGCTTATTGTATTTCAGGGGTATCCGCTTAAGGATGCGGGCGGAATTCCTTATGAACGGTTCCTGCTGTCCGGAGCTTATATAAAGAAGACGCAAAAGGAATGAATTTGATGCGCGTGGAGACAGTGCAGGAATGGAGAGTATCATGAATGATTATAAATTTCAGATAACAGGAACCCTTGCGGTATTCTGGGCGGCCTTAATCGCCCTGGTGCTTCTGCTGCCTCAGAGCGGGACAGGAATTGCGGCTTCCCGGTATCTATCGGCAGAGGAATTCGCAGAACAGGTGCTTAAGGCCTGCGGGATTGAAAAAACAGACGGAGAAACAGCATTGGAGACTTTCCGGAGAATGGGACTTGCGGACAGGATTCCGGACGGGGAAAAAGATATCGTAAGAGCCGACGCTGCCATCCTGCTGGCCGGAGCATATCAGGCAATGTATGGAGATTTCCGGGAGGAAGAGCTGTTAAAGGCAATCAGGGAGCAGAATCGCCTGACGGATCTGGACGGATATGAGGAAGAGCAGGAAGAGGCGATGATTCTGGTCTACGCGGCAGGTCTTGTACCGGGATACCGGACGGAGGAGTTCGCGGCGGGAAGAGAATTCAGAGGGACTGCGAGACTGACCCGAAACATGGCGGATGAATATATCAGACGGCTTACGGATGAATCCCGAAGACACTCTCTTAGTCCGGACGGCCAGCTTCTCCGAACCCAAAGCCTTCCGGTTACTGCGGATAAATTCCCTTATATTCTTGAGAGCTATCCGGATTCGTATTATGACTGGAACCTTCGATTCGAGAATTCAAGACAGTTTCAGTCCGGAGAATTGGAAGAGGGAGAGTTCTTCTATCCGGCTGATATCGGACAGATGCCGTGGTTTCAGACCAGATTTGCAGGAGAAGTGTCAGAGTACGCCAAAAGCTGGGCGGAGAAGGCAGCGGCATACGCGCAGCTTGCGTTCGGAGTTGATTATCGGACGATAGAGGATCATAATGCATGGAAGAGCGCGATGTATATGCTGGATGCGGACAGCTCTCCGGCCGGCAGTCAGGAAGAGCTTAACCGGCGTCTGGATCGCTATATTGAGAGGATGAAGGAGAACCGGACAATTCTGGAGTTTGACAAAGCGGCCGCAGATCCGTCCAGCCTGTACTATTATAACGGGCAGTTTTATATCCGGCTGTATGTGAGATATCGGATCATATCCAGCAGGGTAATTAATCCGGGCATTGAGGACATCCTGTATAAGAAGAGCTTTAATTCCGTCATATACAGCGACGGAGTGGCCAGGCTTGAAAATGTGGTTCTCGGGGAATGGAGGGACGGATATTATGACATTGCGTTCTCTTCTCCGAATGAACAGACGGACGGTTCCGACATCGGAATATCGGAACGAATGATACAGGATGAGTATTACAGCGGTACGGTGGTGAGCCGGTGAAGAATTCAGTGAAAATTTGGAAGTATATCGTGTGGCTCTTTCTGGCGGTCTGTCTGACTCTTATATGCCGGACCGGCTCAGGGAAAAAGGCTCTGGCGGCCTCATGGCTTACCTTAAGCGGGAATAATAATGATATTCAGTCAATTGTGATTAGCCCTGACAGGATTATTATCACGGGAACTCACGCAAAATCAGGCTCAAGGAAGCATTATCGGACCGTAGGGTATTATCTGACGCTTGAGCGGTATGATCTGGAGAGCAGGTTTACAAGGAACGGCAACGAACAGATACGAAGGGTGAGACTGCCGGTCAGGGTGTATGATGATTTTGATTATTCAACCTCTCTGATACAGACAACCTATACCATAGAGAGGGAGGATTTTATGAGGGCTGCGGCAGAGCTCTCACTAGAGCCGGAAGAGATTGCGGGCGGGAGCGCAAAGGTATATCTGCACAATATCTTTATCACCAGGGAATACCTGGATGATACTTATACAAAAAGCGCCGTAACCTGCGGCAGCGATGAGATATTCGGATATCAGGAGATGCTTGAGGCGCCCGTAAAGTACCGGCTTGGCTTTTCCCAGTGGGGAAGGACAACGCAGATGATTCTGCCGTATTATTATAATCTGGAGTTTACTCTGACTGCAATGGGGCTGTATGATCTGGAGGTAATCTGCGAGGATGAAAACAGGAATCCGATCGGTGAGACAGAGCTTCTGCGCAGGGCCGGAGCGGCCGGAGGGGAGTTTCGGTATGAGGACATTAAGACAGAGCTGGTATATGGGGATACTGTCTATACCTATGCAAGAAAATGGTATCTTACATATCTTGACAGGAAGGATCAGAAAGAAAAGCAGCTCACACAGGGAAATGGATCCAGGATCGGAATTCATGAGATGCCGGATGCGCTTTCAGCGTCGCTGCATCTGTGTTACGAGAGGGAAGAGCCGGACGAAGGGCCGACAGAAGAGGATCACGTCAACATTCTGGAAAAGAAAATTAACGATCCGGGCGCGGAAGGAAGAATTAAAGCTATGGATCCGGGATCCGAACGGTATCTTGTGACAGAGCGGATTCCGGCCGGGGAACAAGTCTATGCCATGGCGGAATCGGACGAATATCTTCTGGGATACCGTCTGATTCGGCATACGGGAACCAAAACCTATCAGGTACGTGTCAATAAAGATTACATACTTCGCTGGCAGGGAGCCGGCAAAGGGGAAATTCTGACGGAAACCGTAACGGTATCAAGAGTTGTATCCGTAAGCAGGGCTTATTCGTACTGGGTGGCTGCGGAATTTGAACTGTACGGCCTTGACGGGGCCGAAATCGAGAATCCGGCGGTTAATGAAGGGAAAATTCTTCTTGCGTCTGCCGGAGAGGAGCAAGTCAGCCTGTCTGCGCAGGCGGTTCATTCCGGCAGAGAGGATTATTACCTTACGGCCCCTGAACTGACCGTTACGCTGCCGTCGGAAACCATTACTTCAGAGAGCATGGACAGGCCGAATCCGGGAGACATCAGTACAGGGGAAGCAGACAGGTATATCGGACCGATTCGGGTCAGAAATGACAGGATAATCGTGAACGGAAGAACGGTGCTGTCAGATGAGTTTTGTAATACCCGGACGAAGGATCCGGATATGAGCGCGCTTTCGGAACTGATTTCAGGAGGAAGAAGGCAGATGTATAAGGGGAACATCGGACTGAAGAAAGAGATTGCCAATCAGAGCTTTCCGTCCGACGGGATTATTATCTACCGGAAGCTGGCATCCCTGTCAAGCGGGCGTGATACCATTTCCTATCCGATTTATGATCTGAATGAAATTCGGATTCATACGCCGGTTGTATGCGCCGGGATTCTGAAAGGAATCGGGCAGGCCGCCGTGCAGGCGGAATTCATAGAGGAGGATGCCGTGCAGCTCATTTTGGATCCGGATGCTTCCTTCGCTTCCTTCCTGGTGAAGGTCTCTAATACGGGGATGCATCTGGAGGACAGGGGATACGGCAGCAGGGATTATGCGGATTATCTGCTCCGTAAGAACGGAATGCCGGATAATGAGGTAAGTTTTCCGTTCGATGTGTTTCGGCTCTCCCGGGACGTTGGAGAGCCGGAATTCATACCGGCGAATACCTGGATTATCATCGGGAACGGGGAAGAGAAATTTGCTCCGGCGGTCTGGACACGGGAGGGAATCTATACGGTCCGATTCCGGTCCGTTGCTGCCAACGGAGCGGGAAAGGAAGCGCGGGCAGAAGCATCAGCCAACCGTTCGCAGGAATACTATGCCGCTTCGGATGAAGTGAAGGTGCAGCTGTCCGGAAGGCTGTATGGGTTTACTGTATACGATATATCGGATTATCCTGCCTGGCAGAATGTGTTTCGGGCAGAGAATTCCCTGAAGCTGAAGAAGGATCTGGACTATCCGGACGGGACCCGAATCGAAGCTCTTAACCGTGATTACCGGAAGTATGCCTATGTGTACGCCCCGGGAACAACGAATCAGTACGGGCAGGCAACGGGAAGGTCGGTAAGGTATACGCTGCCGGTCTTCTACGGAAGCCATCCGTATATCTTGGAGGCGGGGGTTCTTAAGCCAGGATATGAACTCCGGTTCTATGTCGAAACGACGGGAGACGGATATCTGGATAATGCCATGCTGGATATGCGCCCGGAATTCTTTTTTGTGAAAAAGGGTACGGGAGAAAGAATTCCGGCGGATCTGTATTATCAGGAAAGAACCGGAAAGGAAAGCCGCGGCCTTATTCAGGTGGGAGGAGCATATGACAGGATTAATATAAAGAGTACGTCCGTTAAGGACGAATATCTTGCAATCCCTGCCGGAGAGCTTAAGATAACCGCAGAGATGAGGAATGAATCCCTGTCCGACATGCAAAGCCGTGTCTTTGGGCTGTTCTCCTTTGGAAGAATCAGGCTGCCTTACGGAATGAGAACGTATGTGAACCTTGCCGGCGGCAGCGAATCCGCTGCCGGAACGGGGCAGGATACGGTTTTTGACGGAATCGGAAGGAATGAAGTGATTCGGGCGGTTCAGCGCTGGTACGGTGAATATTACCTTCCGGGGAATGTGAAGGCGGTCAGGAAGGGAACGGATGTAAAGGGGTATGCCGCCAGGAACGGGATAGACTGGTCGGAGGAGTTCTGGCTTACGGACGGATATCTGATTGTTAATCTTACGATTCGCCGGGAGATCTCAGACAGGCCTGAGCTGACTTTGTTATATGACAATTCCTCAAACGGCGGCGCCGATATGTGGAAGACGGAATCCGCGGCGCTGAAGGCTGCGGACGAATCGGGAAATCTTATTCCCCTGTGCGGCGGTGATGTCTTTTTGTTCCGTATGGATGAAAGTATTGCGGATGATTACCCGGTATCCGGCGTATACTGACATGGAGGGATCCGTTTATATTTGCTGTTGGAATTGATAACACATGAGCTTTTTATAAAATATTTATAGAATATGTCAAATTTTAATATTTTTATAAATTAGCTCTTGCTAATTTCGGAAAATAGGTGTACAATCAGGAAATGTAGGGTTTCGTTAGTATAGTTTGGCCGGAGGCTATGATTTGGAGGGTTAACGAATTGAGAAAGAAATCGCATATTTCACTTGCGGCATATCTGATTGACAGCATGAGAGTTGACGGTTTGAAGGAGCATAAGAAGGCATTTTATCTTGGAAGTATTCTTCCGGACTGCATTCCGTCCTTCATAACAAGAAAACATAATATACAGGAAACATTTGACATTCTCAGGGAAGAGATTCGCAGTATAACGGAGGATTATGATACGGAGAGAGGAATGAACGGTTATTTCTGCAGGCATCTTGGAGTTGTGACGCATTATGTCGCGGATTATTTTACCTTTCCCCATAATCATACGTTTGAGGGAACGATGAGAGAGCACTGTGCGTATGAGAAGGAGCTGAAGCATGTCTTTAAGGAATATGTGCACAGTGAGGAAGCGGTCAGAATCCGTGAGAAGAACGGAACCTTTACAACCGTGGAGGAAATCTGCCGTTTTATTAAGAAGATGCATGAGGAGTATCTTTCCGCAATCAAGGTTGTAAAAGAGGACTGCATGTATATTGTGGAGCTGTGTCACAGGGTAGTGGATGCGATCCTTCAGATTTTCGAGCTGAAGCAGACAGAGATCAGGAAGCTTAAGATGCAGAGAGTACGGGTTCCCGCGGTGGTTGCGTAATAACCGCTACACAGGAAGAGACATCGGATTATGTCATAGGAAGAGCAATTTTCCTATGACATTTTTATTTTTAGATGCAAAAGATGGATAGATCAAATACGGACTTGCGTTCTTAAGAATTTTTATTTATAATAGAGGTTATTATTGTAAGGGGCGGATGGAAAGCCGATAATGGGGGATAAGAATTCGGAGCGCGTCTTGCTGCGTTCCGGGAAAGGAGTGGTAATATGGCGGTTTTGGAGCGTTTTATAAAATATGTACAGTATGACACACAGTCAGAAGACGGGAAAGACTGTCTGCCAAGCACAGAGAAGCAGTGGGATCTGGCGAAGGAGCTTGTATGCGAGCTTAAGGAAATCGGCGCCCGGGATGTTGTTCTTTCGGATCAGTGTTATGTCTATGCGACGATTCCAGCGACGGTCCAGAGCGAAGTTCCGGTTATCGGATTTATCGCTCATATGGATACGGCAACAGAGATGTCCGGCCGTAATGTGCGCCCGAGAGTGATAAAGGATTATGACGGATCCGATATTATACTGAATGAGGAGCTTGGAATTGTACTCTCGCCGAAGGATTTTTCAAGTCTTGAGGAGAATATCGGCCAGGATCTTGTGGTAACGGACGGCACAACACTGCTTGGAGCGGATGATAAGGCGGGGATTGCGGAGATTATGGAGATGGCGCAGTATCTGCTGTCCCATCAGGAGATTCCTCACGGCGCCATCCGGATTGGCTTCACGCCGGATGAGGAGGTCGGATGTGGAGTGAACGGTTTTGATGTTGAGGGATTTGGCGCCAGATATGCGTATACGGTGGACGGAGGGGCTCTGGGTGAGCTTGAATATGAGAATTTCAACGCCGCAGGCGCGAAGGTTACAATTTGGGGAAGCAGTATTCATCCCGGTTCTGCCAAGGGGAAGATGAGGAACGCGGTATTGCTCGGCATGGAATTCCAGTCCATGCTTCCAGTTCATGAGAACCCGGCTTATACGGAAGGTTATGAGGGCTTCTATCATCTGAATGAGATGGAGGGCAGCGTGGAGGAAGCCCATATGAGTTATATTATCCGAGATCACGATCGTGTCAGGTTTGAAGAAAAAAAGGACAGATTCTTAAAAATCGCGGCATACCTGAATGAAAAATATGGGGAAGGAACCTTTACGGTAGATATGAAGGATTCCTACTATAATATGAAAGAGATGATTTTGCCATATCCGGAGATTCTTGACCATGCGGTTGCGGCAATGAAGGAGCTTGGAGTTGAGCCGAGGATACAGCCGATTCGCGGAGGAACGGACGGAGCAAGGCTGTCATATATGGGCCTTCCGTGCCCGAATCTCGGAACGGGAGCATACAACGGGCATGGAAAATATGAATATGTATCAGTTCAGAGTATGGAGAAGTCAGTTAAGCTTCTGATTAAAATTGCAGAACAATATTCCAGATAACAGAAAGGCGGATTAATTATGAGAAGTGATTCAGTCAAGAGGGGCATGCAGCAGGCGCCGCATCGTTCTCTGTTCAACGCGCTGGGACTTACAAAGGAAGAGCTGGACAGGCCTCTGGTCGGTATTGTAAGTTCATATAATGAAATTGTGCCGGGTCATATGAACCTGGATAAGATCGTAGAAGCTGTGAAGATGGGAGTTGCAATGGCGGGAGGCACGCCCATTGTATTTCCGGCGATTGCCGTCTGTGACGGAATCGCGATGGGACATATCGGCATGAAATATTCTCTTGTAACCAGAGATCTGATTGCGGATTCCACGGAAGCGATGGCCATGGCGCACGCATTTGACGCACTGGTTATGGTGCCGAACTGCGATAAGAATGTACCGGGGCTCTTAATGGCTGCGGCAAGAATTAATATTCCGACCATATTTGTCAGCGGAGGCCCTATGCTGGCCGGTCATGTGAAGGGAGAGAAGAGAAGCCTTTCCAGTATGTTTGAAGCGGTCGGCGCGTATACGGCGGGGAAAATGACGCAGGAGGACGTGTATGAGTTTGAATGCAAGGCCTGCCCGACCTGCGGATCCTGTTCCGGAATGTATACGGCGAACAGCATGAACTGTCTGACCGAGGCCATCGGAATGGGGCTTGCCGGCAACGGAACGATTCCCGCCGTATATTCCGAGAGAATCAAGCTGGCGAAGCATGCCGGAATGAAGGTAATGGAGCTGCTTGAGAAGAATATCCGTCCCAGAGATATTCTGACCAGGGAGGCATTCTTAAATGCCCTGACCGTAGATATGGCGCTTGGCTGTTCTACAAATACCATGCTCCATCTGCCCGCGATTGCGCATGAGGCCGGAGTGGAGCTGAATGTGGATATTGCGAATGAAATCAGCGCCCGGACGCCGAATCTGTGTCATCTTGCGCCTGCAGGCTATACATATATGGAAGATCTGAACGAGGCGGGCGGAATCTATGCGGTGATGAAGGAGCTGACGAAGAAGGAGCTTTTGTATACCGATCTGATCACGGCAACGGGAAAGACGGTCAGCGAGAATATTGCGGATGCGGTGAATAAGAATCCTGAAGTAATCCGTCCGATTGAGAATCCATACAGCGAGACCGGCGGCATTGCGGTGCTGAAGGGCAATCTTGCGCCGGATTCCGCGGTTGTCAAGCGTTCCGCCGTCGCGCCGGAGATGATGAAGCACGAGGGCCCCGCGAGAGTCTTTGACTGTGAAGAGGATGCGATTGCAGCAATTAAGGGAGGAAGGATTGTATCCGGCGACGTGGTTGTCATCCGCTATGAAGGGCCGAAGGGCGGTCCCGGCATGCGCGAGATGCTGAATCCGACTTCGGCGATTGCGGGAATGGGACTCGGCTCGGAAGTGGCTCTGATTACGGACGGACGTTTCTCGGGCGCATCCAGAGGAGCGTCAATCGGACATGTCTGCCCGGAGGCGGCTGTCGGAGGACCGATTGCGCTGGTTGAGGAAGGGGATATCATCGAAATTGACATTAATGCGAATAAGCTCAGTATGAAGGTATCCGAGGAGGAGCTGAATGAAAGACGCGCGAAGTGGCAGCCGAAGGAGCCGAAGGTGAAAACGGGATACCTGGCGCGCTATGCGGCAATGGTAAGCAGCGCAAGCCGCGGCGCTGTTCTGGAAATAAAATAAGCGGAACTGGAAGGAGATAGAAAATATGTTGTTGACAGGTTCACAGATCCTGATCGAGTGCCTGAAGGAGCAGGGAGTAGATACGGTTTTCGGCTATCCGGGAGGGGCGGTATTAAATATCTATGACGAATTATACAAGCACAGCAATGAAATTCGTCATATCCTGACTTCTCATGAGCAGGGAGCCTCCCACGCTGCCGACGGTTATGCGCGTTCAACCGGGAAGGTAGGAGTCTGTATTGCGACAAGCGGCCCGGGAGCGACCAATCTGGTTACGGGCATCGCGACCGCTTACATGGATTCCGTTCCGCTGGTTGCCATTACGGGAAATGTCGGTTCTTCCCTGCTTGGCAAGGACAGCTTTCAGGAGGTTGATATTACCGGCATTACCATGCCGATTACCAAGCATAATTATATTGTGAAGGATGTGGAGAAGCTCGCGGGCGTAATCAGGCGGGCCTTTGAGATTGCCCAGACCGGAAGGCCGGGTCCCGTCCTGATTGATATTGCCAAGGACGTAACCGCTAACCGGGCCGAGTATGAATATGCCGCGCCGAAGCCGATCCTGCGTCAGACAGATACGATCCGAGAGGAAGATATAGAAGAAGCGCTTGCCATGATCAGGGAAGCGACGAGGCCGGTTATCTTTGTCGGAGGCGGAGCGGTGATATCGGAAGCGGATCAGGAGCTGAAGGAATTCGCCGACAAGGTGGACGCGCCTGTTACGGACAGCCTTATGGGCAAAGGAGCTTTCGACGGAAGAGCCGAACGGTATACGGGGATGCTCGGCATGCACGGAACCAAGGCCTCCAATTACGCGGTAACAAACTGCGACCTGCTGATTACGGTCGGCGCGCGTTTTTCGGACCGCGTGACCAGTGACGCGTCGAAGTTCGCGAACGGAGCCAGGGTTCTTCAGTTGGATGTGGATCCGGCCGAGATTAATAAGAATATTATTACGAACAGCAGCATAATAGGTGATGTAAAAGAGATCCTGACGCGGCTGAATGAGAGAATCGAACCGTGCGAGCATCGGGAGTGGATGGAATACGTTAAGGAACTGAAGCATAAGTATCCTTTGAGCTATCATCCGGATCAGCTGACGGGGCCTTATATTGTCGAAAAACTGTACGAGATTACGAACGGAGAAGCGATCATTACCACCGAGGTAGGGCAGCATCAGATGTGGGCGGCGCAGTTCTACAAATATTCCAGGCCGAGGACTTTCCTGACGTCGGGAGGGCTTGGAACCATGGGGTACGGTCTTGGCGCTTCGATTGGAGCGAAGGTCGCCAATCCGGATAAGATTGTCTGCAATATAGCTGGAGACGGATGCTTCCGGATGAACATGAACGAGATTGCCACGGCAACCCGTTCCAATATTCCGATTATCCAGATTGTCTTCAATAACCATGTGCTCGGAATGGTACGCCAGTGGCAGACTCTGTTCTACGGTCAGAGATATTCTTATACGACGCTGAACGATTCCGTGGATTTTGTAAAGCTTGCGGAGGCGATGGGAGCGAAGGCTTACCGGATTACGAAAAAAGAGGAAGTGGAGCCTGTGCTGAGAGAAGCCATTGCCCTGAACGCGCCGGTTGTTCTTGACTGCATAATTGACAGTGATGATAAGGTGTGGCCGATGGTTGCGCCGGGAGCGGCCATTGAGAATGTATTCTCGGAAGAGGATCTGTAATGGCTCAGACAGCCTGAACCACTGCAGGGCTTTCCTCTCTGACCATTAAGAAGTTCCATTTCGATATTGACGTAGATTACAATAAGTTTTATAATGTAATAGGTTAAAGCGGTTGTGTGTCAGAGCATCAAAGAGACTCTGCTCTGACAGATAACCGATGAGACAGAGCGGATTATGGATGGAGTCCGCATTATCAAGGAATGCCTGCGGATTAGGGCTGTTGAATCGCGGGCAAGAAGTAGGATTATTATGGGAAGAGTGTATAACTTTTCTGCCGGTCCGGCGGTA
>DVNP01000095.1 GCA_018714285.1 Candidatus Caccomorpha excrementavium
GCGTATATATCAATATTTTGATGAAGTTAATGCGGAACCCGTTGTGTTCCATTGGACATACAAGCTTGACGAAATATCCGAAGAAGAAGCAAAGTCCAAATGTAGCTAATTATTTATTATTCAATGTACTACTATGATATTGAAGTGCTGCGGGATCCGTCCATCGAGGCGACTGTCCTCAGCCTGCAGGCATCGAACGCTGCATTAACGCAGCAGGTGACGCAGCTGACAGCAGACAACGCAGCGCTTGCCGCACGTGCGGATGCTGCCGAATCGGAACTGACCGCTACGCAGTTAGCGCTGACAGAGCAGTATGAAGCCAACCTGTCTATGGAATCCGAACTGGCGGGCACGCAGTCGGAACTGACTGCTACGCAGTTAGCCATTACGGAATTGTATGAATCCATGATTCTGCTGGATGCGGACACAGGCGCAGTTGAAGACACAGGAAGTGAGGGTAATGCAGATGCAAATGTATCTGCATCAGACAATATAACAAATCCAGTTCCCGCGGAGGAACCGGATACAGAACCGGCGGGAGAGGAGGTGTAACCCATGGCATACATTTATGCATCATTAATCCTGAAAGGGATTAAGACAATTGAGGATGTTCCTGAACAGCTCAGGGCTGACGTGGAGGCCATCCTTGCGGCGCAGGGGCAGTAAGCAGCTAGTAATATTCATTCTGAGAGGAAGGGAGGAAGAAGACATGGCAGTGATTTATGCGACGTTAATCATCAAGGGCGTCAAGACCTATGCGCAGGTTCCGGCCAAGATCCGGGAACAGGTGAAGCAGGTCCTGATTGACCTGGACTGCGAACATCTGGTAACAGAATAATCCAAATAGGGAACCAGGATGCGGCATCTGTCCGAAATGGACGGGTGCCGTTTTTTGGCAGAAAGGAGAAATATGGACGCTGTGATAGAAGCATTCGGCGATCTGACAGTCGCAGGCGTTGCTGTCTGCGTTGCCGCAATCATTTATATTCGCAGGCTGTACAGCAAATGGAAGAAAGAGGTAATCGCACAGCACGACGCGGAGAAGGACAGGGACGAGAAAATCCAGACATGTCTCGAACAGATTAGCCTATATCCGGCCTGGCGGCAGCAGAGCATCGGGATACAAAAGGAATTTACAGACGCCATCAATGGCCTGAAAGAAGTGCAGAAGCAGAATATCGACCGGCTGGAAGAAATCGAAGCCGCGAACCAGAAACGGGAGCGAAATAAGCTTCGGGACAGGCTCCTGCAGTCGTACCGCTATTTTACCAGCAAGGACAAGAACCCGATGCAGGCGTGGTCTGAAATGGAAGCAGAAGCATTCTGGAAGATTTTCAAGGACTATGAGGATCTGGACGGGGATGGGCATGTCCATACCGAAGTCCAGCCTGCCATGCGGAAGCTGGAGGTGATACCGATGCACGAGGTAGAAAAAATCAGTGAACTGATGCACAGCCGGAGATAATGGCCGGCCATATTTGTGGCTGTCGCAGAGCCACTATAGCAACATAGAATAATTCTGGGAGGTGACGTACCTTGAAGGAACGGATTTCTAAATTGATTAATGTAAAAAGCATTGTCACAATCGTCCTGACGGTTGGATTTACTGTCCTGTCTGTCCGCAGGGACATCACGGCAGATCAGTACCTGACGATTTTTACAACCGTCATCGCATTTTATTTCGGTACTCAGCATGAGAAGAAGGGAGGAGAGACATATGGGAAAAACAGTCAGTGAATTTTGTGATTATTTGAACCGTATGGCCGGCTGCGGCCTGTATGTGCTTGGCGGTCAGGGGGAAAGCCTGTACAGCCTGGCAGAAGAGTTTGTGTTATCGATGGAGACACGTTACAGCCAGAACCCGGAGAAGAATACAGCGCGGGTTATGACACTGCTCAAGAAGAAGCTTCCGGAGGATCTGTATTTCTATGATTGTTCCGGCCTGGGCGTGAAATGGCTGCTGGAGCAGGGGCTGATCAAAAACGATATGACGGCGAACAGCATGTATACGCAGCTGTGCAGCAAAATCAGCAAATCGGATGTACGCCGCGGGGACTGGGTCTTCATCCGGAGCAGCAGCACCGGGAATATCACGCATGTCGGCTATGTCGTGGATGATGCCTTGAATGTCGTGGAAGCGGCGGGAAGGGATTATGGCGTGGTAAAGCGCTCCTTCTCGAAGGGCAGTCCGAACGGGGCATGGAACGTCTTCGGGCGCCCGGATCAGGTATTTGAGTTTTCCGATGAGCCGTCTGAGGAAGCGGATGCTGCGGAAACAGCTGTAGCTACAATCAGCCGTATTCTCCGGCTGAAATCGCCATATATGCGCGGAGATGATGTGAAGGCGCTGCAGAAGGCGCTGCAGAAGAAGGGCGGTGCCCTGACGGCGGACGGAATCTTCGGTCCGGCAACGGAAGAAGCCGTGATTGATGTACAGAAACAGCTCTTCCCGGGGACGCCGTCTGAATGGGACGGTCAGGCGGGAAAGAGGACCATATCGGCGCTGGGATTAAAATGGACAGGGTAATGTACAGACCGTACTTTTATCCCACACCGTCATTTATCGCTTTCTTAATCTTTGCAAGGGAAATGATAGAGGCGCCGAACCATTTTCACTATTATAACGGTGAACGGAGCAAGCCGTATCTGAAATAGACAGGTTCCGTCCCCTGTCAAAGCGTCTTGCCGATACAGCCTTGACAGGGGACGGATAAAAGCTGATGGCAGAGCCTGCCGTCAGCGTTCGTTCTGATCGATTGTTCGAATCACCCTGCACGGATTCCCGACGGCCAGGCAGTTCTCGGGAATATCCTTCGTAACAACGCTTCCCGCGCCGATTACGCTGCCGGATCCGATGGTCACTCCGGGAAGGATAATGGCGCCGGTGCAGATCCAGACATTATCGCCGATTGTAACCGGATGCGTGTATTCCAGGCCTTCGGCGCGCTGTTTAATGTCCATGGCATGTTCTTCCGTGATGATGCTGACGCCGGGAGCGATGAAGACATTGTTCCCGATGGTGATTTTACCGCTGTCCATCAGCCTGCAGTTCACGTTCAGGAAGAAATTATCTCCCACCGTGGTGTTATATCCGTAGGTGCAGAAGAACGGCTGCTCCACGGTGCAGTTTTCTCCGGCCTTCCCGAGGATATCGCGGATCGCGGCCTGTCTTGCCTTACGGTCAAGCGGATGCATGTTGTTGTACTCATACAGCTTTCTTACCGTTTCGTCCCGATCGGCGGCAAGCTCCGGATCGTTTGGCTGGTACAATACTCCGGCATAGGATTTTTCTTTTTCTGTCATAATTTTTCTCCTGTATCTTTAAAAATAAATGCACTTCTTTACAACACAACCGTATCAACATCCCACTGAATGCAGTGATACCCGCATTCCCGTACCGCGGAAATCAATGTATTGTTATAGTCCCCATAAGGAGGCCGGAACAGAATCATCTCCTGTCCTGTCAGCTCTTTTACCTTTTCATGGGGCTTCATAATTTCCTCGATACATTCTTCGGCGGACAGCTTCGACATCTGTTTGTGGTTCTCGCTGTGATTGCCCAGATCGTGTCCGGCCGCGGCGATTGCCTTTACATCCTCCGGATATTTTTCAATCCAGCCGCCGGTCATGAAGAAAGTGACCCGGACATCGTATTTCTTAAGAATATCGAGAATCGCCTGTGTGTCTTCGTTCCCCCAGGCAGCGTCAAAGCTCAGAGCGACTTTCTTTTCTTCCGTATTCACGCAGTAGATGGGCAGTTCCTTTTTCGCGTTCCCGGACACGACGACGGCCGCCATCGGGAGAAAGCGGTATGCGCCCACGCCGGCTATGATTGCGGCCAGGACGAAGATGCCGGCTTTTAAGAAGCCGGACAACTGTTTCTTCTGTCCTTCGTCAAGCTGTGTCATCTTAAGAAAGGACTTCGGGAAGAACAGATTGTCCGGCTGTGTCTGTGTGTCGTGGGATGTATCGGATGTTTGCCTGCGGCCCCACTGAAGTTTCATACACTCGTACCTCGCGGGAATTGTGTCGTTACCTATTATATTGCCGGGGGACACAGGCTATAACCGTTAATTCAGTTCGATTTCCTCCACAATGACCGGGGGCTCTAAGGTAATGATGATATAATATCTCGGATCGCCTGCGGTATCAAAGAGCTGAATGGAGATCGAGGCTTCATCCTCCCCGATCCAGCTGAGTCCTTCGCTGCCGCTTTCAAGCGCCGCATAATCTGATTCCTCAAGCTGTCCGGAGGAAGCGAATATCTCTCTGCACTGGCCGGCAAGGGAAGCGCAGGTGTTTTGATATTCTGCTTCGCTGTTCGTGGTAATATAATATTCCATACGATAGAGCTGATCGGCCATAATGGTGCAGACCTGAGTGAGGGAAAGCCCGGTATCTGCCATATCTTCTAACTGCCAGTCAACAGACAGGCGTCTGGTTGCGCTCTCCGTATCTTCGTCAACGGTAATCTCCTCAGAGTCCAGAGCCCTGGTCACCTCTTCCTCGGAGCTGTACCAGTCCGCAAGCCTTAGCGAGAGATTCTCGTTCTTCACCTGAATCGTATCAGCAATCAGCGAATCCAGCCGTTCCGGCTTCTTAGAGCAGCCGGAGAGCAGCAGAAGAAGGGATGCGCCGATCAACAGTCCTTTTTTCATGAAAATCCTCATGGAAAGCCTCCTTGTATCTTTCTTGATAAAGTCCTTCCCAGAGTAAGACCGGAAAGGATGCTTTAATAGAGTATACAAAAGATACGGTTAAAATGCAATGATAATCTTGTGAAAGAATTCGAAAGAAGCATACGGCTGCGAAGGCTTAGAAAAAGTCTTGGATTTTCAGAATGTATGCGTTATAATTACAACGTATCGGGGGATTGCCC
>DVNP01000096.1 GCA_018714285.1 Candidatus Caccomorpha excrementavium
AAGAAAATTACGCCTCATAAGCTTCGGAGTACCTATGGCACAGAACTCTACAAGGAAACCGGGGATATTTATCTGGTTGCCGATGTCCTGGGACATAAGGATGTGAATACAACCAGAAAGCATTATGCGGCTCTGGACGAGGAACATCGCCGCAGAGCCAAGGATGCGGTCAGGCTTCGCGAGAAGCCGTCAGATCAGAATCCATAATTGCTTCACAAGCAGAAAACGGCATAATAAGGAATATACCGGATATCCGCTCCTGTCTCATAATTCCTTTGAGATATTTTAATGGAATATGGGAAGGAGTGATCCTTTCGGTATACTTCTATGCTCTTTGTGCGGGTATTCTCTCCCGGACGAACTTCGATTGGAATAACGGATCCTTCTTTGCGAATCAGAAAATCTATTTTCGCAAGGGAGGAGGATTCCCAGAAGTACGGGCAATATCCGTGAAGAATCAGAGAATTCATAACATAATTTTCAATCAGCGCTTTCCTTGTATTCTCCTGTTCCCGTACATAAGACGGTATAAGGGAGTGAAGCATGCCGGTATCCGGATAATACAGCCTGAACTGAGAGGGTTCCCCTTCTTTCTCACAGCATATCAGATATCCGTCTTCTGTTAATGCGGTAATCGCATCCCGATAAAGTGTGCTGGTCGCTCCCTTTCGGATAATCCGATACTGAAATTTGTGATTCTCCTTCTGAAGCTGGGCGGCGGCAGCCTCGTATACCTGGTGCATTTTCAAAGCCTCTTTCTCCGGATATCGCCTGCCAATCTCCGTATAATAGCTGTTGAATATCAGACGGTGCTGTTCCGGAACGTTAACATCGGATTCCATACTCAGATATTCGTTTACAGCCGCAGGCATACCGCCAATCGATAAATAATCGTTAAACAGTCCAAGCAGCTCCGCGTGAACGATTTCCGGAACCTTCTTACCTGCCATATAATGGCCCCTAATCACATCGATATACCAGTCGCTTCCGACCGCAACCAGAAATTCATCGAATTCCAGACCGGATAACACAGCGCTCTCGACAGGCGGAGACAGTTTCAGCTCCGGGGGCAGATCCCGTTCATAGCTTGTCAGAAGCAGATAATAGCCGTTCAAAAGACCGGATTCCTGCGCAAGGAGCCGGATCAGGTCGGGACAGAAGGTAATTTCATCCAGGATAACCGGGACAGAATTCAGCAATTCCTCCGGCAGCTCAAAGTATTGGCAGATACTCTGTCCGAGAGAAAGACTTTTATTGTGAAACAGACGCTCTTTCATATCCGGATGCGTTTCGAAATTAATATAAAGGTAGTCCTCAAAGAATGACTTCGCAAAATCACAGGCCAGGTATGTTTTTCCCACGCCCTTCCTTCCGGACAGTAAAAAAGGCTTTCTCCCGGGACTATTCCTCCATTGAACCAGTCTTTGAATTAAATTGCGCTTCAATTGATTGTTCCCCCAATCTTTCTGAGTCTGTCGATCAGCTCTGTAAAATAGTCCGGAAGCGGAGCTTCGAATTCCATATATTTCCCGGTTGTTGGATGAAGAAAGCCAAGTACCCTCGCATGCAATGCCTGCCCTTCCAGATGGAACGGATTCTTCCCGGTCCCATATACCATATCCCCGAGCAGGGGATGTCCAATGCTTGCCATATGAACGCGGATCTGATGTGTCCTTCCGGTCTCTAACGTACATTCAATATGGGAGCAGCCGCAGGGAAATGTTTCAATTACGGTATAATGAGTAACGGCGTTCTTTCCGTTCTGATAATTGACAGCCATTTTTTTTCGATCAATCGGGTGTCTTCCGACAGGGGCATCCACTTTGCCCTGTTGTTCCCGCAAAGTCCCCATAACTAAAGCATTATACTTTCTTGTTATAGAATGTACCTTTAGCTGTTCTGCAATTCCCTGATGAGCGGCATCGGTTTTGCAGACAACCAGAACGCCGGTTGTGTCTTTATCAATCCGATGGACAATGCCGGGTCTTAGAACCCCGTTGATGCCGGACAGATTCCCTCGGCAATGATATAACAGAGCGTTGACCAGCGTTCCGTTCGTATGGCCGGCGGCAGGATGCACCACCATATCCTTAGGCTTATTCACCACAATAATATCTTTGTCTTCGTACAGAATATCCAGTGGAATATTCTCCGGTTCCACGGACAGCTCTTCCGGCTCCGGAAGCAATAACGATATCCGTTGTCCCGCAGTAAGCCTGCAGCTTGCCTTGATCGGTTTTCCGTCAAGAAAAACCGCCCCGTCCATGATCAGCTTCTGAATATAGGAACGGGACAGCCCATTTGTCATTTTGGTTATAAAACTATCAATTCTCATACCCGTATCATCCGGGGACACATCATAGATTACAGATTGTTCATTCATAGAGTATTTGTCCTATTCGTCGTCCTTTTCTTCATTTTGGGCCAGCTGATTCAGCTCTTCAGACCACGCCGCGCGCTGCCTTTGTTTATCGGAAGATAACTTCTTCCGGGACGGAAGCGGGCGGATGCCCGGTTTCGTATCCTCTCGCTCTTCCTCTTCTTCTGTCTGTCCGTTGGACGATGGCTGTTCCTCTTCTTCTGTCTGTTTATCAGACGATGGTTCTTCCGCATTCGTTTTCCGTCTTCTTCTGCTGAGAAAATAGAAGTCTTCTTCTTTATAGTAAAAGATTGCCAGAAGAATTAAGAGCGCAGCAGAGATTGTGATATAACAGTCTGCCACATTAAAGATAGGAAAACGAAACAGTTCGATACATAGAAAATCCGTAACCTTTCCATATACAATTCTGTCAATCAGATTCCCGACTGCTCCGGCAGTCATGCATACGATAATGAGCCGGAGCGGTTCATACCGCATGGTATGCGGGATTCGACTGTAAAACCAGACCATGCCTCCCAGAATGATCAGGGTAAATACAATCAGAAAGGGAACCTTGCCGCTCAGAATTCCCCACACCGCCCCGTCATTCTCATGATAATGAAGCGACAATATGCCCGGGAGAACCGGGATCACCTCTCTGGCAGCAAGCTCAGTCCGCGCCAGATACTTCGTATACTGATCGAAAGCAATCATCAGGACAAAGAAAAAGATATGTCGTAGTTTGTACATGCAGCATTCCTTCCGTTATACCAGAATCTTCAGAGCCGCTTCTTTGGCATCTTCTTTTGTTACTGTTCTGTCAATCACGGCACATCCGATCTGTTTAAGAAGAATAAACTTCCACTGCCCTGCGTCCATTTTTTTATCATGCCCGGCTGTTTCTACAACAGCCTCCGCTGATATCTGCGATACAGAGACAGGAAGATAAAAACTTTGCAGCATCTGAATAATCCCTTCATAATCTTCATTAGATAGACTGCTTTTTCTGACAGACAGCCAGGCGGCAGCTGCCATACCGATAGCGACGCATTCGCCATGAAGCAGAGCCGGGAACTTCAGCTTCTCAACCGCATGTCCCAGTGTATGTCCGAAATTAAGCAGAGCGCGTTCTCCTTCTTCTTTCGGATCCCGTTCCACAACACTGCGTTTGATCTCACAGCTCTCGCGGATCATAATCAGCAGGGTCTCATAGTCCCGATTAAGAATTGCCTGTCTGTGAAGGGAGAGCCAATGATAATACTCCGCGTCCCGAATCAGACCGTGTTTGATAATCTCTCCCATTCCGGACAGATACTCTCTGTCATTTAAAGTAAGCAGAACGGACAGATTCATATACACCAGGGAGGGCTGATAGAATGCGCCGACCATGTTCTTATACCGGTCAAAATCAACGCCCGTTTTACCGCCGATACTGGAATCCACCATGGCAAGCAGCGAGGTAGGCGCCTGAATGAAACGGATTCCTCTCAGAAAAGTTGCCGCCGCATACCCGGTTAGGTCTCCGACAACCCCTCCGCCGAGCGCAACCAGACAGTCCTTCCTTTCAAAGGACGATTCAATCAGATGAGTGTAAAGGCCTCTGACCGTATCAAGATTCTTATGCACCTCGCCTGCCGGAAACTGATATACCGTTACTTCTTTGAACACCGGCCGTATTGCCTGTACCAGAGAATCCAGATGAAGTGGCGCCACATTGGAATCCGTTACGATACAGGCCTTTCTTTCGCCGAATCCAAGCTTCAGAAGTTCATCGGATATGGCGCCGAATCCTCTCTGCCAGACAATATCATAAGCCGAAAGTCCGCCACAGGCCACAGACAGGCGGTTTGCACTTGCTTTGTTCATCCGCTATTCCTCCAGGTCAATAAAATCAAAATGATCCAGGTCATCGTCTGTATGAATCGGCTCTGCTTCTTCCTGACTGCCGTATTCTGCATTCGGATTGTCGGGCGTCTCTTTCTGCGCCGCAGGTTCTTTTACGCTATCCATAAAAGCATCCGGATTCGCGACATGGATCTGAAAGCTTTCGCTCTCCAGAATATCAATCTGAGCTGCCGCAAGCGAGCGAAACTGCGCTTTATATCTGTCATACTGCTGAATCAGCTGTACGGTCTGCGCATGAAGCCTGTGCAGCTCGTCCCTTGCGTCGGACAAAATTGCCGAAGCTTTATTCTCCGCTTCCCTTTCAATCAGCTTGGCTTTCTTTTGAGCGGCTGCCTGAGTATCCTCTGCCGTCTTCTGCGCCAGTACCAGAGCCTTCTGAAGCGTCTTTTCAATTGACTTATAGTATTGAATTCCTTCATTCAGCGTATTAAGCTTATCATTTAGTTCCATATTCTCGCGGTACATGCTCTCATAACCCGCCAGGATCTCTTTGATAAACTGATCCACTTCTTTTTTATCGTAGCCAAGACCCGACTTAAAAGTCCGGCTTTGTATCTCAATTGGTGTAAGCATATGATCTCCTCGTCCTATATGTATTTTGACAATGTGACACCCAGGCGTCCCTTCCTGGAAACCCCTCCGGATGCGCTAAATATAAAACGCCCCAGTCCCCGGACGGAAATCACGTCTCCTTCCTTTAACGGACGGCTACCGGACAGTGAAATCCGTCCATTTACAAACACCTTACCGGCATCGATATAATCGGCCGATCCTCCTCTTGAAATTCCGAATGCAAGAGATATCAGGGAATCAAGCCTTACGGATGATACCGTCCCCTTAATCTCCCGGTATTCCGGATGGATATCAGACTGTTCGAAGTCCCCTTCTTCCGCTCTCACGGCCGTATGTTTAACCTGAATAAGATTTTCACGGATGAACGGTGCGATTCCCCGGCAGCAAAATAAAAAGGCTGCATCCTCTCTGATTATGATATCTCCCGTTTTGCCGCGTTCAATCCCCAGATTCAAAACGGCGCCCAAGTAATCCCGATGAGTCAGGGCATCGCTGAACTTTGCGTTCACCGGCCGGATACGCAGACAGGTAATCGGAAAATCTGTTCTCATCCGGTCCTCTCCGTCCGGCTCGCCGCCGTGAAAACATGCAATCTTACGTTCCGCTTCTTCATAGCCGCCGAATAAAGTCAGAGGAATTCTGGACAGTTCCTGATTCATTGACAGCAGCATGGAAATCTCATTCATATTCAGAAAATCGGAGTATACCGGACAATACCGCTTTTCGGCAAGCCGTTCCAGTTCCGTCATCCGTTTTTTAAACAGCTGCTCTTCCTTCTCAATATTCATAGCATTTTATAAGAGGTCATAACATCCTGCAGGCTCCGTTCAGAAGTTCTTACTGAAGGTCGGAATCTCAAACCCGTCCTGCTGCATCATATCCAGTGTATTCCCCGAAATATCAATATTACCCGGCGCAATAATGAAAATATAATCGGAAATCGGCTGCAGATTCCCGTCCAGCGCATAGACTGCTCCAGATACAAAATCCATAATGCGCTGCGCCAGTTCCACATCATAGCCCTCCAGATTGATGACGACCGCCCGGTTACTCAGTAAAATATCACAGATCTCCTGAGAATTCTCAAACTTCTCCGGTTTCATGATACGCACCTCAAAGCCTGCCTTCCTGTTCAGAGGAACAACCTTGCTCACATTGGTTCTTGCAGGTTTCTCCCTCTCATGCTGAGAGGATCTCTCCTGCTGAGAGGATCTTTCATGCGAAGAAGAAAAAGCATAGTCGCGGCCCGTATAAGAGTCATCCTTCCTGGCACGCCGCTGGGCATCCTTCTGCTCCTGCTTCTGCTGCTTCTGTTCCTGCTTTCTGCGTTCTTTTTCCTGCTGCTGAACCAGATACTCGTCATACTCATCATCTAATTCTTCGTCATCTTCTTCTGTAAGCTTTAACGAATCCAGAAAATTCTTAAATAATGCCATTGCCATCGCTCCTGTTCCTCCTGTTATTTATTTGGATAATAGCGTTCCCCAAATATGCTGGTTCCGATTAGTACTATCGTTGCTCCTTCTTCAATTGCCACTTCATAATC
>DVNP01000097.1 GCA_018714285.1 Candidatus Caccomorpha excrementavium
TTTTTATTTTGTCAAGGTACAGATGATTACCTACTTACATTTGAGTTAGTTATATAATCCCATCTTTGACAGGCAACCCCATAGAATGCCCTGAAAATCATGCTTTCTATGGGGTTTTTGTCAAGTTAAAATGTAGTGTCTTTGTTGATTTGACAAGCACCCCTCAATAATTTATAATAAAACCTGGCTGTAAGTGATTGTGTGAAACTGAGGTGTATATTATGTACGAAAAACCAATTTCTTCGGCAGTGATTGCAAGGCTGCCGAGGTATTACCGCTATCTGGGAGAGCTTCTGGAGAATGATGTGGTCCGGATTTCATCCAAGGAGCTGAGCGAGAAGATGCAGGTCACGGCTTCCCAGATCAGACAGGATCTGAATAATTTTGGAGGGTTCGGACAGCAGGGGTACGGGTATAATGTGGAGTATCTTTATACGGAAATCGGCAAGATTCTCGGACTGGATCGGAAGTATAACATCATTATTATCGGCGCCGGCAATCTTGGGCAGGCGCTTGCGAATTATGCGGATTTTGAGCGGAGAGGGTTTTATATTAAGGGAATTTTCGATGTGAATCCGGGGCTTGAGGGAAAGTCGATCCGGGGGGTTGAGATACGTCCGGCAAGAGAGCTGGAGAGCTTTATCAAAGAGACGCCCGTGCATATCGCGGCTCTGACCATTCCGAAGGCAAATGCGCCGCAGGTGGCGGCGGATCTGGCCAGATGGGGGGTACGGGCGATCTGGAATTTTGTGCCTGTGGATCTGAGTCTTCCGAAGGAGGTTATGGTGGAGAATGTTCATCTGACCGAGAGCCTGATGCGTCTGTCTTATAAGCTAAGGGCAAGGGATGAGGCAGAGGCCAGGAGCAAGGCGGAGCAGGACAGGCATGGGGTATGATTGCGGGAATCGGAACGGATCTGGTGGAGGTTGCCAGAGTGCTTAAGGCGTGTGAAAGGCCGGCTTTTCTGAATCGTATCTATACGGAGAGAGAGAAGGAGCTGATTGCGGAGAATATCCGCAGAGCGGCGGGGAATTTTGCCGTGAAGGAGGCTGTGGCGAAGGTGTTCGGCACAGGCTTTGTCTCTGTCAGGCCGTCCGAGATAGAGGTCCTTCGGGATGAGCGGGGGAAGCCTTATGTCGTATTATGGGGCAATGCGAAGGAGCTGGCGGCGCGGCTTGGAATAGAGAGAATTCACGTATCGATCTCGGATACGAAGGAGCTTGCGATCGCGTTCGCGGTCGGCGAAACGGAATAAGAGCCGGAAAGTGAGGCAGTATGGAACAGATTGTAAATGCAGCGCAGATGAAGGCGATCGATACCTTCACGATAAAAGAAATCGGGATTCCGTCCCTTGTCCTGATGGAACGGGCGGCCGCAGCCCTGGCTGACTGCGTGGAGGAATACCTGCAGGGGGCGTCAGGCCGCGCGCGGGCCGGCAAGGTCTCCCCGCGTCCCTGTCTTACGGCGGCCGTATGCGGGTACGGCAATAACGGAGGAGACGGGATTGCGGCGGCAAGGATCCTTGCTTACAGAGGCTGGCCGGTTGAGATTTATATGATCGGGAATTCGCAGAGGGCAACGCAGGAGGTCAGCGCGCAGCTTCAGATTGTAAGAAAGTCGGGAATCCCGGTCAGGGAATTCGGGAACGAAACAAAGCTTGCGGCATATACTGTGATTATCGACGCAATCTTTGGAATCGGCCTTTCGCGTCCTGCGGAAGGCGTGTATGCGCGGGCGGTCGAGCGAATCAATGAATCCGGCGCGTATATTGCGGCGGCGGACATCGCGTCCGGAATCAGCGCGGACAGCGGCGCTGTCCTTGGAACGGCCGTGCGGGCCGATGTAACGGTAGCCTTCGGTTATCGGAAGCTCGGGCAGCTGTTATTTCCCGGGGCAGAGTATACCGGCAGGCTGATTACGGCAGACATTGGGTTCCCGTACTTTGCCGCCCGCGCGGTACCTGGCGGACGGCAGGACGGAGTCCGGCCGATTTTTGCCGGTCCGATGAAGGCCGGCAAGGCGGCGGAGTATGCGGCGCTTGGGCCGGAGGATCTGAAGCTGCTTCCCGTAAGGGCCGCCCGTTCCAATAAGGGTACCTATGGCAGGGTTTTAGTCTGCGCGGGATCTGCCTCCATGTGCGGGGCGGCATATCTGTCGGCGGCTGCGGCTTACCATACAGGAGCCGGACTGGTCCGGATCCTGACGGAGAAGTCCAATTATACCGCGCTGGCGGAGCTGCTGCCGGAAGCGCTTCTGACCTGTTATGACGGGAAACGGCTGGAGGAAGAGGAGGCCTGTTCGCTGGATATGATACGCGAGGCGGCAGACTGGTGTGATGTGGCCGTACTGGGACCGGGAATCGGTACGGGAAGAAGCGGAAGAGTCCTGACGGATACGGTTCTTGAAAGGCTGAAGCAGAAGAACGCCGGGGCAGGCAGGGCAGGCGCGCAGAAGCGCTGTGTGATTGACGCGGATGCCCTGAATCTCTTATCCGGACAGCTGGGAGCGGGGCTGGACGCGTCTGAGAGAATCGCGGCGCTTGCGCGGATGCTTCCCGAAGATGCAGTGATCACGCCCCATATGAAAGAACTCTCAAGGATTCTTGAGCTTCCGGTTCCTGAGATTACGGCGCGCCCTGCAGACATGGCGGATCTGTGTACTGCCGGCAACCGCCTGATCTGCGTATTGAAGGATGCCAGAACAATTACGGCGTATCAGTCAATGCGGTTTGTAAATACCGCGGGAAACGAGGGAATGGCAACCGGAGGGAGCGGAGATGTTCTGACCGGAATCATAGCGGCTCTTATGGCCGGAGGATGCAGTCCGTTTATCGCGGCAGGGCTTGGCGTATATCTCCATGCCCGCGCCGGAGATGCCGCGGCGCGGGAGCTGTCCGGAAGATATATGGTGGCCGGAGATATTATAAGATACCTGTCCGGTATTCTGAAAGAAGCACAGCAGCAAAAAGAAGGAGAAAGAAACGGCAATGACCGGAGAAGAAGATAAGTATCAGAGAGTATCTGCCATAGTTGATTTAAAGGCGATTCGTGATAATATTGCGGAGGAAAAGAAAAGAATCGGTCCGGGGACCGGAATCTGCGCGGTGGTTAAGGCGGACGGATACGGCCACGGCGCCGTACCGGTTGCGAAAGCGCTGTCGCGGGAAAACGTCGCCATGTTTGCCGTAGCCATACCGGAGGAAGGAGCCGCGCTGCGGCAGGGCGGAATCGGCGAGCCGATCCTTTTGCTGGGCTATACGGCGCCGGAACAGTATGACATGCTGTTTGACTATGATCTGACGCCGGCCGTGTTCCAGTATGAAAGAGCGTATGAGCTGAACGAAGCGGCCGGGAAGAGGAATACGAGAAAGAAAATTCATATCAAGCTGGATACCGGTATGAGCCGGATTGGATATGCGGATACCGAAGAGTCGGTGCGGGAAGTGATAAGGATTCATGAACTGCCGAATCTTGAGATAGAAGGAATATTTACTCACTTTGCCAGAGCGGACGAGACGGATAAGGAACCGGCAAGAAGGCAGCTTGCCAGATATCTGGCTTTTATGGGCCGGCTTGAGAGGGCGGGAGTCACCGTCCCGATCCGGCATGTTTCCAACAGCGCCGCCATCATTGATCTGCCGGAAGCCAATCTGGATATGGTTCGAAGCGGGATTTACACTTATGGCCTGTATCCGTCCGGAGAGGTGGACAAAAGCAGGCTGCGCCTGCGGCCTGCAATGGAGCTGAAGACTCATATCTCCTACATTAAGACGCTGCCGCCCGGCTGTCAGATAAGCTACGGAGGCATCTACGAAACCGTGAAGGAGACGCGGATTGCGACGATACCGGTCGGATATGCGGACGGGTATCCGAGAAGCCTGTCAAACAGGGGGCGTGTGCTGATTCATGGGAAATACGCTCCGATTCGGGGAAGAATCTGCATGGATCAGTTTATGGTCGACGTAACGGGGATACCGGAGGCAAGACAGGGGGATGTTGTAACGCTGTTCGGAAAGGACGGCA
>DVNP01000098.1 GCA_018714285.1 Candidatus Caccomorpha excrementavium
TGCAGTGTCCGGCCTGTGCGACACTGCGCTTGGCGGATCCTGCGTAACGACGGAGATCTTCGCGAAGGGAACCGTGCCGACGGAATCCTGTACCTGCCATATTGCGGTGAATGTCTGTGAGGAAAGCGGAAAGTTCGCGACAGAGTATTGTCCCGAAACGGAGAGCGTTGTATATCTGATTAAGGAAGAAACAAGCGAAACCTACGATACGCCCAATATCCTGCCGAGCGGAGATGATACAACCTGTACGATTCACACTTCAGAAGGAAGCACGCAGTCAGGGACGGAAGGCTTCAATGATCTGTACGGGGAAGATTTTTTACTTCCGGAGGGGGATGATGAAGGGGAAAGTAACGGGAATGATATCCTGTGGATAGAGCCTTAAGGAGACGGACGATGATGAGCCGTCAGTAATGCAGGAGGTAGACAGCGAAATGGATTACAGCAGAAAAGAGATCCAGAAGAAACAGCGGCAGGTACATTCCGCGTCTTTCAAGCTGGCTTCCAAGCTTAGGGTCTATGCGTTTCGGGTGGGGCTGCTGCTGCTGACGGCCATTATTATTACAGGAGGAATCGCAGTGTGCGGAGCGGTCTATGCAATGATAGAGAACGCTCCGCAGCTGGAGGATTTTGATCTGATACAGTCCGGCAGGTTTCCGTCCGGATACCGAAGTGTTATCTATGACAGCGAAGGCAATCTGATTGAAACGCTTGGAGATTCTCAAGAAGAGCAGGAATATGTGACCATTGATCAGATACCGGAGTATGTCAGGAACTGTTTTGTCGCGGTTGAGGATGAACGGTTCTATGAGCATAATGGAATTGACGTCAGAGGAGTTCTGGAAATGTTCTGTTCGGCATTTTCTACCGGAAAAGTGGATGGCAGCACTACGATTACACAACGGCTGCTGAGGCAGCTTCTGGGACAAAGCAGCGCGGACAGTCTTTATGAAAAGCTTGAGAACGGAATTCAGGAGCAGTATCTGGTGATACAGCTCGAGGATCGTCTGTCTAAAGAAGAGATTCTGGAATATTATCTTAATACGGTTAATTTTGGAAGCGGCGCATGGGGAATACAGGCTGCTTCTAAGGAATATTTTAACAAAAATGTATGGGAGCTGACGCTTTCCGAGGCAGCGGTGCTTGCTTCTGCAAGCCTTTCTCCCGTGAAGCAGAATCCCGTGAATTATCCTCAGGAGAATGAAAAGGGATGGCTGGCGGCGCTGTATAAGATGTTTGAGCTGGGCTTCTGTACGGAGGAAGAGTATCAGGCGGCGAAAGAGGACGATGTCTATGTCAGAATCCGTGCGATTGCGGCAGCCAGAAAGGAAACGACCTATTCTTATTTTGTGGAAGAGGTCATTAATCAGGTGCTTGAGGCGTTGAAGGAAACCGGGTATACTGTGGAGGAGGCCAACAGACTTCTGTATACGGGAGGCCTGAGCATTTATACAACGCAGGATCCGGCGATACAGGCAATCTGCGATGAGGTATTCTCTGATGAGTCTTATTTTCCGGCTGTGGGCAGCGGGTCTCATTATGAACTGAGCTATACGCTTTCTGTTGTGAAGGAAGACGGAACCGAGGTTCATTATCAGACAGAGGATCTGAAGGAGTATTACAGGAGGAAGGGCTTTCGGGATCCGGACGGGCTGTATATTCATGCGGACGGATTCTATTTTACGGAGCTGGGCTATGACAGGGAGGATATGCTCGCGAAGTGCGGGGAATTCCGTGAGGCAGTGGTGGAGGATACGGACACGGTCAGCGGAGAGCACCTGTACATAACGCTGCAGCCGCAGACTTCGATGACTGTGATTGAACAGTCAACCGGCTATGTTATGGCAATTGCGGGAGGTCGGGGAACCAAGACCGGGAACTGGGTTGTGAACCGGGCTTCGGGAACGTTAAGACAGCCTGGAAGCGCGTTTCTGGTTCCTGCCGTATATCTGCCGGCGCTGGATACTGCCGGAATGACTCTTGCTTCCGTTCAGGATGATGCGAGGTACTGGTATCCGGATACGGAGATCGAGGTGCTGAATCCGACGGGAAGTTATGAGGGGCTGATCAGTGTCCGAAGCGCGATTTCCGCATCCAGTTATGTCGCCGCGGTCAAGACTCTGGTGCAGATAGGACCGCAGCTGGGATTCGATTATCTGGAATCGCTTGGTTTTGGACATCTTGTAGAGCAGAGAAGCGCGGAGAACGGGGGAATCGATTCGGATGTTGTTCCCGCGCTTGCGCTTGGAGAAGTCACGGACGGCGTAACGAACCTGGAGATGACCGCCGCATATGCCGCGATTGCGAACGGCGGGAGCTATATCGAGCCGGTATTTTATACACGGGTGCTGGATCATGACGGGAATGTAATATTGTCAAATGATCCGCAGCCGGCCGGTGTAATGAAGGCTTCAACGGCATACCTTCTCACGGATGCAATGGAGGAAGCCGTAGAGGAGGGATCCAGCGCGAGACTTGAATTCCGTGATTATGAGATGCCGGTTGCCGGTATGACGGGGAGCAGCCTCGAATCGAATGATTTGTGGTCTGTGGGATATACGCCGTATTATACGGCCGCAGTCTGGTCCGGCTATGATAATAACCGGGGCCAGACGGATACCACATATCATCAGGATATCTGGCGGGAGATTATGGAACGAATTCATGAAGAAAAGGAGCTGCCCTTTGCGGAATTTGCCCGGCCGGATTCCCTGACCAGCGCCGTCATCTGTACCAAATGTGGAAAGCTTGCGGTTGACGGACTTTGCAGTTATGCGCTTGGGGGCTCGTGCGCTGCCGAGGAGCTGTTCGCGAAGAGCACTCTGCCGACAGAGCAGTGCAGCTGTCACTTAAGCGTGAAGGTATGTCTGGAGTCGGGCAAATTCGCCGCGGAATCCTGTCCGGATACGGAAACCGTGGTGTATCTGATTAAACAGGAGACAGACAGGACAAAGGATACTCCGAATATCCTGCCGGCCGGAGACGACACCATGTGTACCATGAATCATGCGGCAGCGGACGGGGCGGATTCGGACAGCCGGCAGGAGGACGAAGATACGGAGGCCAGAATCCTGTGGATTGAGCCTCAGTAAGATGTCTCCCTTCCGTGGGCCGGAATCAATCGGAGAAGAGATTGATTTGTCCTCTGACATCGGCGAACCAGACCGGATCGCCGAATTCCATGGCGGCTTTGCCGTTTGTAGATTCGAGTATCTTTTTGGTAAAGCTATTCTCTTCTTCCGGAGTCAACAGAACCTGTATGGCAACCGTATCCGTATATTCCGCGGAGAGGGTGGTCAGATTGTTCTGCGCAATCAGATACTGGATCCTGCCGATTCCGCTGTAATCTGTCCGGATCATAAGCGGACGTCCGTAAATCTTCTCGATAATCAGAGAATTCTTAAGGCCTTCCTTCGCGGCGCTCTGATAGGCTCTGACCAGTCCGCCCGTGCCAAGCAAAGTACCGCCGAAATACCTGGTGACAACAACGGCGGCATTGCGGATTCCTTCTCCTGTAAGAACATCAAGCATAGGGCGGCCTGCCGTTCTGGGCGGCTCGCCGTCATCGCTGCATCGCGCCAGCTCATTGTTGATGCCGAGGACATAGGCAGAGCAGTTGTGGGTTGCGTCCCAGTATCGTTTTTTCGTGCTTTCTATAAATGCGAACGCATCCTCTTCCGAAGTAATCGGGATTACATTCGCGATAAATCGGGATTTTTTTTCTATGATTTCTCCGGTTCCGCCTTCATATACGGTCTTATATCGTTCCATACTGATTCTCCTTATTTCCTGCCGCTTATCATAAGCTTGACAAACCTTTATATTTTGAGCTAAAATAAAAACTACTTTATTATATCAGGAAAGCGAAAGGACTTCAAGCAGAAATGAAGGATTGGATTAGACGGCTGTCATGGGTTCCGGCCGGAGTTATGATGGCGGTTATTTTTATGTTTTCTGCAAAGAATGCAGAACGCTCGGAAGAACAAAGCGGCGCGGTGGTCCGTGTGGTGCTGAATATGGCGGAGACGTTCGTGGGATCCGAATACAGGAGCGAGCTGATGGCCAATCATTCGGCGCTTGCGGGAATTGAAGCCGCAGTGAGAAAGTCGGCTCATGCGGCAGAATATGCGATGCTTGCCGTTTGTGTGGGTTTCTATATCATAGTAAGCACAAGATTCAAAAAAGGGTGGCAGTATTACGCGGCGGTGATTGGTCTGTGCGCGCTCTATGCGGCTACGGATGAGTTTCATCAGCTCTTTGTAGACGGACGCAGCGCGCAGGTTAGCGACGTATGTATTGATACGACAGGGGCAGCTGTGGGAGCCGCGCTCCTTAAGCTTGCCGCCGGCCGGAAGCTTAAGGAATGGTTCAAAGAAGAACCCGCCCGGAGAACGGGCGGCGGAATGTGATTCCCCTATTGAAAACGATTCGATACAGGGTCATATTCACAGCCAATCGTCCGAAGCGACAGAATCACCGAGTCTTTGTCAATGTCCAGCTCGTCGCAGAGGATATCAAGAGTCGGATAGAAATCGCGAAGCTTCGTATTGATCAGGCTTAAGAGAATAACCGGATCGGAAGGGAGTTCCATATGCAATACCTCCTTTTTCCCTTATTGTATCAGAACACCGGAATTTTTCAAGAAGAGATTAAACTATTTGGCAATTGGAATCAGGCATGTTATAATGTGGATGCACAATTGCGGGAGCGGAGGAATGAGAATGTCTAAAGCCTGGATTCGTACACAGATGTTGATAGGAGAAGATGCGCTTACGCGTCTTGAGAAAGCCTCCGTGGCAATATTCGGAGTCGGCGGAGTGGGAGGCTACGCGGCGGAGGCGCTCGTGAGAACCGGGATTGGCCGGATTGTGCTGATTGATCATGATGTGGTCTCGGAAAGCAACCGCAACCGTCAGTTGATTGCGCTAACGGATACGGTCGGAAGGCCGAAGGTGGATGTGTGGAAGGAGCGGATTGCAAAGATTAATCCGGACTGTGAGGTTATTACGCACCAGGTATTCGTGCTGGATCATAATATAGAAGAACTGCTTGCGCAGGAACCCGATTATCTGGTGGACGCGCTGGATACGGTGACTGCCAAGATTGCCATAGCCGAGGCGGGATATCAGAGGAATATTCCTGTGATCAGCGCTATGGGAACCGGCAACAAACTGGATCCGGGAGCGTTTCGCACGGCGGATATTTATGAAACCAGCATATGTCCCCTGTGCAGAGTGATGCGCAGGGAGCTGAGAAAGCGGGGGCTGCCCGGTCTTAAGGTGGTGTATTCAACGGAAGAACCGCTTACGCCGGATTCTTCTTTTCTGACAGAAGAGGAGGCCGGAAGGAAGCCCGTGCCGGGCAGCATGCCCTTTGTGCCGGGAGCCGCGGGTCTGCTGCTGGCTGCGGAAGTATGCAAAGATCTGATACGGCAGCGCGGGGCGTCCCGATAAGGCAAAACAAAGGTTTGGCCTGAAAGGGTGGATAAGATGGATTTGTTTGATTATATGAGGGAACAAAAGGGGCGGCAGGAGTCTCCGCTGGCATTAAGGCTTCGTCCCGTATCGCTTGACGAGGTGGTAGGCCAGGAGCACATGATCGGAAAGGGTAAGCTCTTATACCGGGCAATTCAGGCGGACAAGCTTGGTTCCGTAATCTTTTACGGACCTCCCGGTACCGGAAAGACTACGCTTGCAAGTGTGATTGCGAATACCACAAGCGCTGTCTTTCAGAAGATTAACGCAACAACGGCCGGCAAGAAGGATATGGAGGATGCGATCAGAGAGGCTAAGGACAATCTTGCCATGTACGGAAGACGGACCATTCTGTTCGTGGATGAAATTCACCGGTTTAACAGGGGACAGCAGGATTATCTGCTGCCGTTTGTAGAGGACGGAACGGTCTCGCTGATAGGCGCGACGACAGAGAATCCATATTTTGAGGTGAATTCCGCTCTGCTTTCCCGTTCGGTTATTTTTGAATTGAAGCCTTTGTCCGCCGCTGATATCAGAAAGCTGATTCTGCGCGCCGTTCAGGATGAGGAAAGAGGACTTGGGGCATACCGGGCAATGATTGAAGAGGATGCGCTTACCTTCCTTTCGGAGGCTGCCGGCGGAGATGCCAGAGCGGCGCTAAATGCGGTTGAGCTGGGCGTATTGACTACCGGACGCGCACAGGACGGGATGATTCATATTACGCTTGCCGTGGCGTCAGAGTGTATTCAGAAGAAGGCGGTTCGATATGACAAGTCCGGCGATAACCATTATGATAATATATCCGCGTTTATTAAAAGCATGAGGGGATCGGATCCGGATGCAGCGGTCTATTATCTGGCCAAAATGCTGTCTGCAGGTGAAGAGCCGGCTTTTATTGCAAGGCGGATTATGATATGCGCTTCGGAGGACGTATCGAACGCCGATCCGATGGCGCTGGTTGTCGCGGTGAATGCGTCTCTTGCCGTGGAGCGGGTGGGAATGCCGGAAGCGCAGATTATATTGTCTCAGGCTGCGTCTTATGTCGCATGCGCGCCCAAAAGTAACTCGGCGCTTAAGGCAATTACCAGGGCGCAGGAAGCAGTGCGCGCCACAGGTTCTCTCCCGATCCCCGCGTATCTGATGGATGCTCACTATTCCGGAGCGGCCGGACTGGGGCGGGGAATTGGATACCGATACGCGCATGATTATAAGAACCACTATGTAAAACAGCAGTATCTGCCGGACGCGCTGTGTGATCGAAGGTTCTATGTGCCGTCGGATTGCGGATATGAAAAGACTATGAGGGACTATCTTGATCGAATCAGAAGGGAGGCGGACGAATGAAAAACGGAAAGAGAATCTGCGCCATTGCCGGAATTGTAATACTGCTCCTTATGTATCTTCTGACACTGTTTGCCGCAATCACTGCGAAGCCTTATGCGAACGGACTGTTTATGGCGAGCGCATTCTGTACGGTCGTAATTCCGATTCTTATTTATGGCTTCCTTATAGTACACCAGATGTTCCGTAAGGAGGATCCGAATTCGGTAACTCTGCATGAATTAAGAAAGCAGAAGCGGGAGCTCAAAAAGCAGGAGCGCAAATCAAAGGACAGTTGATGTAAGACGGATGTTTGACTGCCGGATTGCCGGACTGGTTTCGGAGAGAAAAACTGCCCGGAAAGAGAATGCTTTCCGGGCATAAAAAGGGGAGGATATATCCTCCGGATAGGAGGATAAGTATTTCATTTATCATTGGTAAAGAATACTCCTAAGAAGGAGGGGGGATCCTGCTTAAGAGTCATTATTTTGTGTCTCCATCCAACAAGGCCGCATCCATGCGGGTCTTACCGGTTGGATTAATTATAGTATTGACGGCGTTGTTCCGTTTATACACAAGGAATCAAATAATTTGAATTATTTTCAGGAAAGGGTATGGTGGAGAGATGAGTTTGCTTCAGGAATGGAGAGATAAGGCGTATTCACAGGAAGGGGATCAGAAGGCGGTTGAAAGACTCTGGAAGGAGTATTTCAGACTGGAGAAAGGAGTCTATGAGCAGATCCTTGAGACGCCGGATACGATAGTAACAGGTACGGTGGCTGCTCTGGCGGAACAATATCAGATGCCGCTGCTGATGTTTGTAGGTTTTCTGGACGGAATTAATGACAGTCTTGTGAATCCGAATCCGATTGAAACCATGGATGAGAACACGGAAGTGAATCTGGGATATGACAGGGAGAAGCTTTACTATAATATGGTGGAGGCGAAGGCAGAGTGGCTGTATGAGCTGCCTGCATGGGACAGGCTTTTGTCTCCCGAACGCCGGAAGGAGTTGTATACTCAGCAGAAGAAATCGGGCACCGTTGTGAAGGGCAAGAAGATTGGCAGGAATGATCCCTGTCCCTGTGGGAGCGGTAAAAAATATAAGTATTGCTGCGGCAGGAATGCATGATTAACGCCGGCAGGAATTCATACAGGCGGTATATAAGGGTGTCCGGATTCGGGCACCCTTTATGACTGCTCCGCAGGCTCTTTTTCTTTTCTCTGTTTATACAGAAGATAGTTCGCATAACTGGTCAGTTCGGCTGCCGCATCGGCATCAAGCTGCTGATAAATATGAAAAAATCTTACAATCTCACTGTCCAGAACCTCTCCGCCTATCGGAAGATAATCATCGGTAACTCCAAGGAGGTAATCGCAGGATACGTCAAAATATCTGGCGAGGGCAATTAATTTATCAAAAGACGGTTCATTTCTCTTGGACTCGTAGTTCGAAATGGCAGTCGGCTTCAGATTCAGTATCTCTGCAAGTTCACTCTGAGTCAGCTTGTTTTTCTGACGCAGCTGCTTTAATCTGTCATTAAAATTCATGGAATTTCCTCCTATGGTAATAAATAATCTGCCACATAGTAAGATGCTCCTTTGCTGTCGATCGGCTTTTCTATTATATAATAAATCAAAATCGAATGTCAACGGAAGATGTAAAAAACTGGTACGAAAAAATATTTATGTATATCAAAATCTTACAATGACAGGGACCAGGCATAACAGCGGGCATTGACAAACCGATCTATCTGAAATATGATATAGAATATACCAGTTTTTGGCGTATATTCTGGAACACAGAAGGTCATACGGGAAAGGTAAGGAAAGATGGGAAGAAGACACAGAAGGAGCAGAGTCGGCTATGGTCCGGACTACGGCAGCCGGAGAAGACGGGGAGGCAGCCGTGCGGCGGCTGTGATTGGCGTCATTTTACTTGCGGCCGGTCTTGGCACGGGAGCATACCTGCTTTCGAAATATAATCTGGCGGAGCGCAGGCGGATTGTGCAGGTTCCGGATGAAATCAGGGAGGAGCTGATGATTTCCGTAGCGGCCGGAGAGGACGAAGTGATAGAAGGAATCCGCTCCCTGTTTATGAGGAGCGGACTGGAGCCCTCGGGATGGGAGGAAAGAGTGGCCATTTCGAAGGCGTCCATTGAGCCGGAGGAGATCCGGGAAATATGGATGGAAGACTTCGTAGATACAAGGACTCCGGTTCAGGCAAAGGGAATCTACGTGACGGCTTCCCGCGCGGAGCGTGATATTGACAGTCTGATTGAACTGGTTGAGAGGACGGAGCTGAACGCGATGGTAATTGACATTAAGGATGATGACGGTTATATCACATATCAGATGGATTATGATGTGGCACGGGAAATCGGCGCCGTCACACGGTATATTTCGGATATTGAGGAATTGGTGAAGAAGCTGAAGGAGAAGGGGATCTATCTGATTGCCAGAATTGTGGCGTTCAAGGATCCGGTTCTTGCGGATGCGAAGCCTGAGCTGGCTCTGAAGAATCAGGACGGCAGTATCTTTCGGGATAATTCCGGGCAGGCATGGGTCAATCCCTATAAGACTGAGGTATGGGATTACCTGGTCGGTGTCGCGAAGGAAGCCGCGAGAATCGGATTCAATGAGGTTAATTTCGATTATATCCGCTTTTCAACGGATTCGGGAATGTCGGATGTGGATTTCGGAGAAGAGGCAGAGGAGGTCAGTAAGATTGAGACCATTACGGCATTCGTGAAATATGCCTGTGAGCAGCTGAGGCCATGCGGCGTCTATATTTCTGCCGATGTATACGGCGCGATTATCACGAGCAGCGTGGACGCGCGGATTGTCGGACAGAGTTATATGGAGATGTCAAGGTATCTCGATTATATCTGTCCTATGGTATATCCTTCTCATTATGGAGACGGGTATTATAATCTGGATCATCCGGATCTTCATCCCTATGAGCTGGTGCTGAACGCGATGCAGGATTCTGCGGAGGTGATTGCCCAGATTCCGGAGGACGAGCACAGAGCGACGGTCCGGCCGTGGCTTCAGGACTTTACGGCCAGCTGGCTGCGGTATTATCAGGTCTATGGCGCAGAGGAGGTACGGGAGCAGATTGATGCCGTGTATGACAGCGGATATGAGGAATGGCTGCTCTGGAACGGGGTTATGAACTATACGGAGGATGCGCTGCTTCCCGACGAGGGAGGCTGACGGCGTCAGGGATGTTGTGCCTTCCAGGATAACCTTCGGGAAGGCACAACGCTATTTCTGAATCCGGCCGGTAAGATCAAAGCAGCCGGTTCAGCCAGGGGGTGAGTGCTCGGACGGTCTTCCCGGTCGGACCGGTGATGGAGGAGGAGGCTGCGAGTGCATTCAGGATAGCTTCCTCCGAGCATTCCGCAGCCGGACGGAATACGGCGTCGAGAGCGTTTTCCTTCAGTACGCGGATCGTGCGGATCTCGGGATCTTCCGGTGTGAATACGTTAGCCGTGGAGAAGCCGACCATGATATCGCCGCTCCCGTGGCCGAGGAAGGAGCCTGTGCGGATCAGTCCGACGCCAAGACGCTTCAGAACTCTCTTAAGCTGGCGAGCCGAGAGTGGAAGATCCGTAGCGAGAATCTGAATGATCGAACCGCTGTCGGTTACGGACGGCTCAATGCCTTCGATTTCTCTTCCGAGCGCCCTGCCGTTGATTTGAAGATCCGAGGTACAGCCATGATTGGCAAGGACCAGGACGCCAATCGTATATGTCGTACCGTCAAGCGAAAGAAGTCTGGATGCAGAGCCGATTCCGCCTTTCAGGCCATAGCAGACCATACCCTTGCCTGCGCCCGTATCCCCTTCTTCAAAATCCTTACAGGCATTCTCAAACGCGCGGAATACATGTTCTTTTGTAACGGCGCGTTCGCATATGTTATTGAGTTCACCGTCATTACATTCGCAGACCACCGGATTGACGGACCGGACGGGAGTGCCCGTGGTCAGGCAGCGCTGAATCGTATATTCAACCAGCGCGTCATGGACAAGTCCGACGTTAAGAGTATTGGTCAGGGCAATTGGCGTCTCCAGGGTACCCAGTTCATCAATCTGAACAAGGCCGAGGGATTTGCCGAAGCCATTGAGAACGAAGGACGCTGCGGTCAGCTTGTTCCGGAAGATATTTCCCGCAGTCGGAACAATCACGGTAACGCCGGTACAATTATGTTCGTTTACAATGGTATCATGGCCGACAAGGACGCCGGGAACATCGGTGATTTTATTGAGCGGCCCGGGTGTTCCGCGGCCGACGGCAATGCCGTAATCTCGAATTCTTTGATTCATAAAAGCCTCCTGCTTTCGCTGCTCATTCTGTCTGAAGCCTGTTCTTCTGCCGGCAGGGCAAAAGAACAGAAACATCAGAAAAAGAGCTGCGCCCACACCGGATGCTCCGGATGGCACACAGCTCTTTTCGCAGTCATTTCGTTTGGTCGAGCGTATAAATATATGTATATATATCTTATAGACTTCGATTCCTTCAGGTTATAACTCCGGTCAGAAATTATAACTTGACAACATTAGCTGCCTGCGGTCCCTTTTCGCCGTTCACCACTTCGAATTCAACCTGGTCGCCCTCTTCAAGAACCTTGAAGCCGTCCATCTTTAAAGCGGAGAAATGAACGAATACGTCATTGCCGGATTCATCGGAGATGAAACCAAAGCCCTTTTTCGCGTTGAACCACTTAACTGTACCTTTTTTCATTGATAGCCTCCCTGAAAAATAAAAAAATAAATGTAATGCGGCCCGTTCTATGCGGTCCGGATTACCCCTCGGTAATCTAAGACATAATCTACCATAAAACCTTCTAATTGTCAATTCTTTTGTGGAAACATGCGAAGAATGTTTCACGTAGTATCCTTGTAAAACGGATGGGAGTTTGATATAATAGATAGGGAGTTCCGGGCATGAAGCATGCCTGGAGCACGAACGACTGACAAGAAAGGAATTCAATATGGAGAACGAAATCCGTCAAAGAGCAGAGAGGCTGAAGGAGACGGCCAGAGCGCTGTCTGATCGTTATGAGATGTGTTATGAGGAGGAGCTTGCGGATTCGAAGAGCGCCGGCATGATGCTGCGGCATAAGGCTTCGGGCGCGAGGATTGCGCTGATTTCCAATGAAGATAATAATAAGGTGTTCTGTATCGGTTTTCGCACGCCGCCGTTTAACAGTACGGGAGTCGCGCATATTATCGAACATACTGTGCTGTGCGGTTCCCGTAAATTTCCGGTTAAGGATCCGTTTATTGAGCTGGCCAAAGGTTCGTTGAACACGTTCCTGAACGCGATCACCTATCCGGATAAGACGATTTATCCTGTGGCAAGCTGTAATGACAAAGATTTTCAGAATCTGATGGACGTCTATATGGACGCGGTGCTGCATCCAAATATTTATCAGAAAAAGGAGATCTTTATGCAGGAGGGCTGGCACTATGAGATCGAAAGCCCGGAGGATGAGCTGACATACAACGGGATTGTATACAGTGAGATGAAGGGAGCGTTCTCCTCACCGGAACAGGTGCTGGATATGGTGACAAACCGGGTGCTGTTCCCCGATACGCCGTACGGAGTGGAGTCGGGGGGAGATCCGGATCATATTCCGGAGCTGACATATGAGGCATACCTGGATTTTCACAGAAGATATTATCATCCGTCCAACAGTTATATCTACCTGTACGGAGATATGGATATGGAGGAGAAGCTGATATGGCTTGACAAGGAATATTTATCCGCCTACCGGTACAGTCCGGTGGATTCCGCAATCCCGCTCCAGAAGGATTCGGGGGGCTTAACGGAATGCAGGGAGGCGTACTCAATCGGAGAGAATGAATCGGAGGAGGAGCATACCTATCTGAGCCTGGCCATGACGATTGGAGAGAGCGGGGATACCATGCTGTCCGGAGCCATGACCGTTCTGACGGATGTTCTCTTCAATGTTCCGGGAGCCCCAATCAAGCAGGCACTGATTGACGCGGGAATCGGCAAGGATATCTTCGCAAGCTACAGTAATGAGATCCGGCAGCCTGTCTTATCCGTAACGGCCAAGAACGCCTCTGAATCAGATAAGGATCGGTTCTATGAGATCGTGACAGAAGAACTTCAGAAGGCGGTGAAGGAAGGAATTCGCAGGAACTCTTTAAAGGCGGCGATTAACAGACGGGAATTCTCTTATCGGGAAGCGGACTACGGAGCTTTTCCGAAGGGACTGCTGTTTGGAATCGAAATGTTCAACAGCTGGCTGTATGATGACTTTGCCGCATTTTCTTATCTGGAACAGAGCAGAGTTTATGAGGAGCTGAAGAAAAGAATTCAGACAGGATATTATGAGGAGCTTGTCGAACGGTACCTGCTGCATCCCGGGAATGCCGTATTGACCGTACTGGTTCCCGAGAAGGGACTGGTAACGAAGAAGGAGGAGCTCTTAAAGGAGAAGCTTGCCGCTTATAAGGCAGGTCTGTCACAGGAGGAGCTTAAGGAGCTGATTCTTCAGACGGCGCACCTGAAGGAATTCCAGGAAAGGCCTTCTTCGCCGGAAGAGCTTGAGACGATTCCGATGTTGTCAAGGGCTGATTTGCAGAGAGAGGCAGAGCCCTTATTGAATGAGATAAGACAGGTTGACGGTGTCAAGACCGTATTCCATAACGTGTTCACGAGCGGTATTGCGTACGTGAAGCTGTTATTTGAAGCGAAGAGAATTCCGGAGGAATACGTCCCGTATCTGGGACTGTTGTCCAATCTGCTCGGAATGATGAATACAGGAGAGTATGGGTACCAGGAATTCTCGGAAGAAATCAATATAAACACCGGAGGAATCGTTACAGGAGTTGCTTCTGCTTCCCGTTCCGGAAGCGTATCGGAATATGAAGGATACTTTACCCTTCAGACAAAATGCCTTTACGGACAGCTGGAAGCTGCGGGAAGGCTGATGGCGCTGATGATGGGCCGGACCGATTTTACAGACGCGAAGCGCCTTCTGGAGCTGATCCGGGAGCTGAAGTCCAGAATGCAGATGCAGCTGAATTCGGCCGGACATTCCGCCGCAATCGGACGCGCAATGTCGTATTTTTCCGAGAAGTATGTCTTTGATAATATAACCGGAGGAATCTCACAGTATCAGTTCCTGGAGGATCTGGAAGAGCATTATGACGAGAGGAAGCAGGATATCATGGCGAAGCTGTCAGAGCTGACCGGATATCTGTTCTGCAGAGAGAATCTGCTGATTAGCATAACGGCTGATGAAGAAGGGTATCAGACGTTCGAACAGTCGGCGTCCGCGTTCCTTGAAGGATGCTGCGGAAAGTATACAGCTATGGAGCCTGTCCGCTTTACCCCGGTTCGTCTGAATGAAGGCTTCAAAACTCCCGGGCAGGTTCAGTACGTCGCCATGTGCGGCAACTTCATGCAGGCAGGATATTCCTATACGGGCGCGCTTAAGGTTGTGACTACGCTGCTCGGATATGATTATCTCTGGAACAATATCCGCGTGAAGGGCGGAGCGTACGGGTGTATGTGCGGCTTCTCGGGCGGGAACGGGAACAGCTACTTCAGCTCTTACCGCGATCCGAATCTGGCCGAGACAGTCCGTGTCTATGAAGGAATCGCGGACTATCTGGAGAATTACACGGCGGATGAGAGAGAGATGACCAAAGCTGTTATCGGTACGTTCAGTTCCATGGATACGCCGCTTACTCCTTCGGCAAAGGGCGCGCGTTCGCTGAGCGCGTATCTGAGCGGTACGGATTATGACAGTATTCAGAAGGAACGGGACGAAGCGCTTCATGTGTCCGTTGAGGATATCAGGAAGACGGCTGCTCTGGTACGCGCGGTAATCGGTCAGAATAATCTTTGCGTTGTCGGAAGCGAGGCAAAAATTGAATCTGACAGCGCGCTGTTTACAGAAGTGAAACCATTAATAAAATAGAAAGGTATGGCAGGATGGAAGAGAACCAAAGCTTCAGATCCGGTTTTGTAACCTTAATCGGACGTCCCAATGTCGGCAAATCAACATTAATGAATCAGATGATCGGCCAGAAGATCGCGATCACCTCGGATAAGCCGCAGACGACAAGAAACCGGATTCAGACAGTGTATACGGATGAGAGCGGGCAGATTATATTCCTGGATACGCCGGGGATACACAAGGCGAAGAACCGCCTCGGAGAATATATGGTGAATACGGCGGAGAAGACCTTCGGAGAGGTGGATCTGATTCTGTGGCTGGTGGAGCCGACTACGTTTATCGGAGCGGGAGAACGTCATATCGCCGAGGTGCTGAACCGGGTCAGAACTCCGGTTGTGCTGGTTATCAACAAGATTGATACGGTGAAGAAGGAAGAGCTGCTGAAGGTAATTGACTGTTATAAGGACTGTCATGATTTCGCGGATATCATTCCGGTATCGGCGCGTACAGGCGAGAATAAGGATGAGCTCATCCGGCTGATTTTCCGGTATCTTCCTTACGGCCCCATGTATTATGACGAGGATACCATAACCGATCAGCCCGAGCGTCAGATTGCGGCCGAGCTGATCCGGGAGAAGGCGCTTATGCTTCTGAGCGATGAGATTCCGCACGGCATCGCGGTTGTCATTGATCAGATGAAGGAACGGACGAAGGGATCCATTGTGGATATCGATGCTACCATTATCTGTGAGCGGGACAGCCACAAGGGAATTATCATCGGCAGGCAGGGCGCGATGCTCAAGAAAATCGGCACGCTGGCGCGTACGGAGATCGAAGCGCTGCTGGGGCTTAAGGTGAATCTGAAGCTCTGGGTAAAGGTCAAGAAGGACTGGCGCGACAGCGATTTCCTGATTAAGAATTTCGGCTATCGGGAAGAGGAATTCTGATTGTCAAGCCCCCGGCCTGCGAATTGGTATGGGATATTAGTACGAGATTAATTCCGGACAGACAGGATATCCTATCAGTATCAAGCGAATGGGAAATGGGGGATTGCATGAAGAAGGAATATGATTTCTGGGAGCAGTTTAAGAGAACCGGAAGGGTTCTGGATTATCTGAACTATACGGCCTGTGCAAAAGAAGAAAGCAAAGAGTGGAGCTGTGTGAACAACGATGATGACAGAGAACAGACAGGATCCGACGGTGACGGGGATGGTACTGTCCTCGGCGCCGGCAGGAGAATATGACAAACGGGTGATTCTGCTGACAAGGGAAAGAGGGCGTATCAGCGCGTTCGCCAGAGGCGCGAAAAGGCCGAACAGTCCGCTTCTGGCAGCATGCGAGCCCTTTTCCTTCGGCAGATTTACGATTCGTGAAGGGCGCAGCTCCATTACGGTTGTATCTGCCGAGATAACCAATTACTTCAGGGAACTCAGAGACAGCATGGAGGCGATCTGGTACGGATTCTATTTTTGTGAGTTTGCCGGTTATTTTACAAGAGAGAACGAAGACGGCACACAGGTACTTAAGCTTCTGTACCAGTCGCTGCGGGCGCTTTCCAGGCCTGCAATCGGCAGGAAGCTGGTCAAATGCATCTATGAACTGCGGCTGCTTGGTCTGGAAGGACTGAGGCCGCAGGTCTTTTTCTGTGTAAAATGCGGCAGAAAGGAGCCGCTGCTCCGGTTCAGTACGCAGGAAGGAGGAATGCTGTGCGATCAGTGCGCCGGGAAGGGGCTTTTGATTCATGCCTCCACCCTGTATACGCTGCAGGTGATTTTCTCTGAGCCGATTGAGAGCCTGTATCGGTTCACGGTGACCGGGGAGGTCCTTGATGAGCTGAACCGTATCGCGGGAGAGTATAAAGCGGCCCATGTGGATCGGAAACTGAAATCAGAAGAGATGCTGGCGCTGCTTGATGAGTAGGAACGCGAAGTTCCTCTTTACAAAATAAGGATTACAAGGTACAATAAGACGATAAATCAGGCAAATTAACGAATGTGAGGATGGTTGCAATGGATAAGACAATGGATAAGATTGTCGCCCTTGCCAAGGCAAGGGGATTCGTATATCCGGGCTCGGAAATATACGGCGGGCTTGCGAATACATGGGATTACGGCAATCTTGGCGTGGAGCTCAAGAATAACGTGAAGAGAGCATGGTGGAAGAAGTTCATTCAGGAGAATCCGTATAATGTTGGGGTGGACTGTGCCATCCTGATGAATCCGCAGACATGGGTTGCGTCCGGGCATCTGGGCGGCTTTTCGGATCCGCTGATGGACTGCAGGGAGTGCCATGAGAGGTTCCGCGCGGATAAGCTGATTGAGGATTATGCGCAGGAAAATGGAATTGTGCTGGATCATTCCGTGGACGGGTGGTCTCAGGAAGAGATGACGAATTATATTGAAGAGCATAAGATACCCTGCCCGACATGCGGAAAGCATAATTTTACCGATATCCGTCAGTTCAATCTGATGTTCAAGACCTTTCAGGGAGTTACGGAGGATGCGAAGAGCGTTGTCTACCTGAGACCCGAGACGGCACAGGGCATTTTTGTGAACTTTAAGAATGTACAGAGAACTTCAAGGAAGAAGATTCCGTTCGGTATCGGACAGATCGGCAAGTCCTTCCGCAATGAGATTACTCCCGGCAATTTTACATTCCGTACCAGAGAATTCGAACAGATGGAGCTGGAATTCTTCTGTGAGCCGGATACGGATCTGGAATGGTTTGCGTACTGGAAGAACTTCTGTATTCAGTGGCTGAAGGAGCTTGGAATGAAAGATGACGAGCTTCGTGCAAGGGATCATGAACCGGAAGAGCTGAGCTTTTACAGTAAGGCAACCACGGATCTGGAATTCCTGTTCCCGTTCGGCTGGGGCGAATTGTGGGGAATTGCGGACCGGACCGACTATGATCTGACGAGACATCAGGATACCTCGAAGGAGGATATGAGCTATTTCGATGACGAGAAGAAGATCCGGTATGTTCCGTATGTGGTGGAACCGTCGCTTGGCGCGGACAGGGTAACGCTTGCTTTTCTGTGCAGCGCTTATGATGAAGAGACCCTGGAGGGAGGAGATGTTCGGACCGTACTGCATTTCCATCCTGCGCTGGCTCCGGTCAAGATAGGAGTTCTGCCTTTGTCGAAGAAGCTTGGCGAGGGCGCGGAGAAAATCTATCTTGAACTCTTAAAGGATTATAACTGCGAATATGATGACAGAGGCAATATCGGCAAGCGGTACAGAAGGCAGGATGAGATTGGGACGCCGTACTGTGTCACATATGATTTCGAATCTGAGACGGACGGCTGCGTTACGGTCAGGGAGCGTGATTCCATGCAGCAGGAGAGAGTGAAGATAGAGGACCTGAAGGGCTATTTCGCACAGAAGTTCCGCTATTAGAGCAAAAACTTCCGGCTTTTTTTACAAAAAAGCAGCGCTGCCAGTCACAGAATAAAGAGAGAACCTGCGACTGCAGACAGAAAAATATCAGATTATTAAAAAAAGGGTTTTCTTTAGGGTTTCATTGTGGTATAATAAGAATCGGTGACTATCAGACTGTTATAATTTGGTAGTCAGAAATAAAAATCTTTTCAGGAGGAATTTGACCAAATGACAAAATGGGTATATTTGTTCAAAGAAGGTAATGCCGACATGAGAAACCTCCTCGGAGGAAAGGGCGCTAATCTGGCAGAGATGACCAATTTAGGGCTTCCGATCCCGCAGGGCTTTACGGTTACGACAGAGGCGTGTACCGATTATTATGCAAGCGGCAAGGTAATTACGGACGAGATACAGGGACAGATTTTTGAAGCTTTGAGCTGGCTTGAGAAGGAGAACGGAAGAACGTTCGGAGATACCGAGAATCCTCTGCTTGTATCCGTTCGTTCCGGCGCGAGAGCTTCCATGCCCGGTATGATGGATACAATCCTGAACCTGGGTCTGAATGATGTATCCGTAGAAGGTTTTGCCAGGAAGACCGGCAATCCCAGATTCGCTTACGATTCTTACAGAAGATTCATCCAGATGTTCTCGGATGTCGTTATGGAAGTTCCGAAGTCCTTCTTTGAGAAGATTATCGATGAAGTGAAGGAAGCGAAGGGTGTTACGTATGATACGGAGCTGACGGCCGATGATCTGAAGGAACTGATTGTCAGATTCAAGCAGGTCTATAAGGATGCCATGAACGGCGAAGAGTTCCCTCAGGATCCGAAGGTTCAGCTGATGGAGGCCGTTAAGGCCGTATTCCGTTCTTGGGACAACCCTCGCGCGATTGTGTACAGAAGAATGAATGATATTCCGGGCGACTGGGGTACCGCGGTGAATGTTCAGACGATGGTATTCGGTAATATGGGTGATACCTCCGGTACCGGCGTTGCGTTCACAAGGAATCCTTCCACCGGCGCGAAGGGTATCTATGGCGAATACTTAATCAACGCTCAGGGCGAGGACGTTGTTGCGGGCGTTCGTACTCCTCAGCCGATTACCAAGCTTGCGGAAGATCTTCCGGAGTGCTATGAGGAGTTCATGAAGATTGCGAACAAGCTTGAGGATCATTACCGTGACATGCAGGATATGGAATTCACCATTCAGGAAGGCAAGCTCTACTTCCTGCAGACCCGCAACGGTAAGAGAACCGCTCCAGCCGCGATTCAGATTGCCTGCGATCTGGTTGATGAAGGCAAGATTACTCCTGAAGAGGCCATTACCAGAATTGAAGCGAAGTCCCTTGATCAGTTGCTGCATCCGACCTTTGATCCCGATGCCCTGAAGGCGGGCAAGGTGATCGGTTCCGCGCTTCCGGCATCTCCCGGCGCTGCAGCAGGTAAGGTATATTTTACTGCGGAAGAAGCGAAGGCTGCTCATGAGAAGGGTGAGAGAGTTGTTCTTGTCCGTCTTGAGACAAGCCCTGAGGATATCGAAGGTATGCATGCTGCGGAAGGTATCCTGACCGTTCGCGGCGGTATGACCTCTCACGCTGCCGTTGTTGCCCGCGGTATGGGTACTGCGTGCGTATCCGGCTGCGGAGATATTGTAATTGATGAAGAAGCAAAGAAGTTCGAGCTTGGCGGAGAAACGATTGTTGAGGGAGATTACATTTCCCTGGACGGCTCCACAGGTAAGATCTATCTTGGAGATATTAAGACGGTGGAAGCTTCCGTATCCGGCAATTTCGGAAGAATTATGGCTTGGGCGGACGAATTCAGAATGCTTCAGGTAAGAACGAATGCTGATACGCCCGCGGACGCTGCGAATGCCGTTAAGCTGGGCGCGGAGGGCATCGGCCTTTGCCGTACAGAGCATATGTTCTTCGATCCGGAGAGAATTCCGAAGATCCGCAAGATGATCCTTTCCAAGACTGTAGAGGCAAGAGAGGAGGCTCTTAATGAGCTGATTCCTTATCAGAAGGGTGATTTCAAGGCTCTGTACGAGGCTCTTGAGGGCAGGCCTGTTACGATCCGTTTCCTGGATCCCCCGCTGCATGAATTCGTTCCTACCAACATGGAGGATATCGAGGCTCTTGCGAAGGATATGAATCTTTCGGTTGAAGAGGTTAAGGCTACCTGCGATTCTCTGCATGAGTTCAACCCGATGATGGGCCACAGAGGCTGCCGTCTGGCTGTTACCTATCCTGAGATCGCGAAGATGCAGACCAGAGCCGTTATGGAGGCTGCTATCGAGGTGAAGGAAGAGAAGGGCTTTGACATCGTTCCTGAGATCATGATTCCTCTGGTAGGAGAGAAGAAGGAGCTTAAGTTCGTTAAGGATATCGTTGTTGAGACCGCAGAGCAGGTTAAGAAGGAGAAGAATTCTGATATGAAGTATCATATCGGAACCATGATTGAGATCCCGCGCGCCGCTCTGCTTGCAGATGAGATTGCAGAAGAGGCTGAGTTCTTCTCATTCGGTACGAATGACCTGACTCAGATGACCTTCGGTTTCTCCCGTGATGATGCAGGCAAGTTCCTGGATGCTTACTACAAGGCTAAGATCTATGAGTTCGATCCGTTTGCAAAGCTGGATCAGGCCGGTGTCGGCAAGCTGGTTAAGATGGCTGCTGAACTGGGACGTAAGACCAGACCGGATATTAAGCTTGGTATCTGCGGTGAGCACGGCGGAGATCCTTCTACGGTCGAGTTCTGCCATAACATTGGTCTGACCTATGTATCCTGCTCGCCGTTCCGTGTGCCGATCGCAAGACTGGCTGCGGCTCAGGCTGCTATTAAAGGTAAGAAGGCTTAATCTTGAATAGAAATTAAATGAAGATAAGCGTATCATTAGAGATAGTGATACGCTTATTTTTGGTAAAGATTGCACATTTGAGCTAGCTGTAAAACCATTAGACGGATGGAGAAAACCTACCGAGCAACCAGGAGGAGAACATCATGATTGAAGTTTATTATGCGGAAGATGATGAAATAATTGGCAAATCTGTAAAAGAATATTTGGAACAGCAGAATTGCAAAGTGGATGTTTTTAATAGAATTGCCGATGTCAGGAAGGCGTTAATCGGTCACTTGCCTACTATCGTCTTGCTGGACTGGAATATGCCGGATGGTCAAGGAAATGAATTGTGCCTCTGGATTCGGGAAAGATGGAAAGCCCTGCTTATTGTCTATTTGACAGTTCGCAGCGATTCCCATGACATTATTACCGGCTTCCAAAACGGGGCGGATGATTATGTGGTAAAGCCCTTTGATCTTGCTGTTTTGTATTCCCGCATTTTGGCACTGTTGCGGAGAACCGAAGGTGTAACCGACATAAAGTTGTCCTGTGATGACTTGATGTTGGATAAGGAAAAAAAGGCTGTCTATGATGGGCAGAAAGAAATCGTTGTTAGCCAGCCGGAGTACCGCATTCTCCTGATCCTGATGGAAAACAAGGGGAAAACGATCACCAGAAACCAGCTATTAGAGCAGGTCTGGGATCGCAGCGGGAACTATGTAAACGACAATACGCTGACGGTCACAATGAAAAGACTGCGGGAAAAACTGAATCATCCAGCCTGTCTGAAAACGATCCGAAGTTTTGGTTACCGTATGGAGGACACACAATGAGCAAAAAATGGAAACAAAAAATGTTTCTGATTTTTCCGTTTGCTGTTCTTGCGGCGGGCATGATACTTGCTTCGGCCTTCTTCCTGCATACTTACCGGCAGATTGCGTTTGAACACATTTCGGCATTATGCGAAACCATATTGGAAAATTCTCCTGAGGCTGAGCCGCAGTTATTAGCGGCCTTGAAAGACTATCATTCATTGACTGAACAAGAACTCAGAGGGAACGATTATCTGGAAAAATACGGATACCGGGCCGGCGATTTTTGCCATGATTTTACGCCGGATACAGTGCTTTTTCCGATTCTGTTTTTCCTTGCGGCTGCCTGTGCTTTTGCGGCCGGAATCTTTCTGTTCCACAGAAAAAATCGAAAGAGGATCGCTGATTTAACTGGGTATTTGGAGCAGGTCAATATCGGTGCAGGCGGGACATTGTTACAAACACAGGAAGATGAATATTCTCATTTGCAGGACGAGATATACAAAACTGTTACAACGCTTTATCAAACAAGGGAAACGGCAGTTGCCGCAAAGAAAAATTTTGCATAGAACCTGGCTAATATAGCACACCAACTGAAAACACCGATCACAGCGGCTTTTTTATCTTTACAGCTTATGGAAAAAGAGATTCCGGGGGCTTACGCAGAACAGGTCAAACAGCAGTTGAAGCGATTAAATCGTCTGGAAGAATCCTTGCTCATGCTTTCCAAAATCGACGCTGGAACGCTCCCGCTCAAACGGGAAAAAGTCGATCTTTATACTGTGTTAAATCTGACGGTAGATAATCTGAACGATTTATTGCGGAAAAATCAAATCTCTGTTGACATTCCAGAAAAAGGCTGCATTGAATTTTCCGGGGATTTGGAGTGGACAATGGAAGCTCTTATCAACCTCATAAAGAATTGTATGGAACATTCCAACCCGGGTGGTGTAGTCCATTGTGACTACTCGGCCAATCCTCTTTATGTAGAAATTCGGATATGGGATGACGGGTCTGGCTTTGATACAGAGGACTTACCGCATCTTTTCGAGCGTTTTTACCGGGGGCGGCGTGCGGTTGGAGATGGAATCGGAATTGGCCTGGCTCTTGCCCGTTCTATCTTTGAATTGCAGAATGGAACCATAACCGCCTGTAATTTGCAAAATGGCGGTGCTTGTTTTGAAATAAGGATATACAGTCACTGAGATGTCACTTTACTTTGTTATACTATACGCAAGACCATTTAGTAGAGAGGAGAAAGTGACATGGAAATACTAAGATGTGAAAATGTCCGAAAGGTGTATGGCGCTGGAAACAATCAGGTCGTGGCGCTGGATCACATTGATCTGTCCGTACAAAAAGGAGAATTTGCAGCAATCGTAGGGGCATCTGGTTCGGGAAAATCTACCTTGCTGCATATTTTGGGAAGTGTGGATAAGCCGACAGAAGGGAGAGTCCTGATAGAGGGAACAGAGCTATCTGCCATGAATCGAACGCAGGCAGCCATCTTCCGGCGCAGGAAAGTGGGGCTGGTCTATCAGTTTTATAATCTTATCCCCACCCTTACCATACGAAAAAATATTCTCATGCCGCTTCTGTTAGACAAACGCAAACCCAAT
>DVNP01000099.1 GCA_018714285.1 Candidatus Caccomorpha excrementavium
GAATAATACATATCAGCGCCGCGGCGATACACGCCTTTGACAGCTCATCCGCCCCATATCTCCCTGACATCCATTTTTCCAGCTTCTCTTTCACATCTTAGCCTCCTTCACTTCTCCTGTTCCATGCCTTAATGCGCCGGTTTCATGTATTGTATTCAGTATGCATTCTTATTAATAAAGCCCCTGAAAAATGTCAGGAACAGAATCTTAAAGTCAAATCCCAGTGTCCAGTTCTCAATATAATACAAATCGTGCTCGATTCTTCTGCGGATCGAGGTATCTCCCCGGTATCCGTTCACCTGCGCCCATCCCGTCATTCCCGGACGGACCTGGTGCTTAATCATATATCTTGGAATCTCTTCCTTGAACTTCTCTACAAAATACGGCCTTTCCGGCCTCGGCCCTACCAGGCTCATATCGCCTTTCAGCACATTAAAGAGCTGCGGCAGTTCATCAATGCTTGTCTTCCGGATAAATTTCCCGATCTTCGTAACCCTCGGATCATTCATCACCGTCCAGGCCCTCTGCTCCTTTGTCTGAGGCTGCACTTCCATGGAACGAAACTTGTACATCCGGAACTGCTGATTGTGAAGACCGATGCGAATCTGCGAGAACAGCACAGGCCCCGGCGATGTCCGCTTGATAATCAGCGCCACAATAAGCATTGGTATTGCAAACAGAATCAGCGCCACGCTGGCTCCGAACAGGTCGATCGCCCGCTTTACAATCCGGTTCGGCATACTGTTAAGAGGCACGTTGCGTATATTAATGACAGCCAGCCCGTCCATATCCTCAAAGGTCGGAACCGTCGGAATCACATCATTGTAATCCGGCACGAACTTGGTATGAACACCCGACTTTTCACACACACTGACAACCCATTTCAGCCTGGCATACTCCTCCATTCCAAGAGTAATTACAATCTCATCCAGTGTATTCTCCTCCAGATATTTAGGAAGATCAGCCGTTGTTCCAATCACCTTTACTTTTTTGTACAGGGTCCCGTTCTCCATGCCGTCATCCAGAATTCCATGAATATAATAGCCCCACTGCGGATTGGACATAATGCGATCGATATATCCTTCCGCTGTCCTGCTGTATCCGACCATAAGAACATGCTTCAGATTGAAGCCCTTTCGTCTCCCCGCTTTCAGAACCGCGTCCACGGCGGAGCGAAACAGAAAATCCAGCATAATATTCATAACAAAGAAGACCGGAAGGAACTTTCTGGACAGATCCATCTCCCTTGCGAGGTACAGAGCCAACGCAAAAAAGGCAAGCCCCATCGTATTCGCCTTGAACAGATTCCACAGCTCTCTTCTCCGCCCGTTTCCCCTCTTGGGCTTATACAGACCATATTCCGAATACAGCAGTAAATACACCGGTACCAGCACCAGCAGATACTTAATAACCGCTTCCAGCGGATAATATCGCTCCCACGGATTCAGCCTGAAAAAACTAAAGGAGGTCAGTATGCCGAACCGCAGACGGTACGCCCCTATATATGCCATGACGATCAGAACCGCATCCATTATGATGTGTATCCGGTTAAATGTTTTCTGGTTATCTTTAATCATATCTATCTCCATTTCCGAGTACAGATCACGAATCCTCCTATGTCTGTGATTCACAATCTTATCCTAAACATAATACATGATCTGTCCTCTTTCCACAATACATATTTTCTTAAAATTTTATAATTCATCTCGGAAACAACATTTTTTTAATGAAAATTCACAGTTAATACATATTCTCATGTTAGACTATACGAAGAAAAGAAAAAGGTCAAGATACCTTTCGTGAAAGGAGATATTTTATGTCTGATAATTGGAAAGAACCCGAATCTGAACAGGATGAATCCTCCGGATACAGCTTCTGGGCGGAACAGGTCTCCAAAGAAAATAAAGAATCCTCCGTTCCGGACAGCGAATCATCCGAAGCTCCTCAGCCTCAGGCCCCGGACGACCAGACGCAGCCGGCTCCCGAGGAACATGACGGCGCGCAGACCGGACAAGACGAGGCTTTGCTTCAGGAGCCGGAGCCGCTCCGCTCCGAAGAGCCTTTGCCGCTGAAGAAAGAAAGCAGAATGCGGCGGATTGTCAGGATCGGAGGTACGGCGCTCATCTTCGGTCTGATCGCATGTGCATCCTTTCTCGGATTTCAGAGTGTCTACTACCGGCTGAATCCGGACGCGGAGCCAATCCATCTGTTCGGGAACGGCTCCGGTTCTTCTCGGAATTCTGTTCCCCAGCTTGCCACTACCGGTCTTTCCCATGTTGAGACCGCCGAGTCGTCGCTGGTCCAGGAGCTGGTCGAAAAGGTGCAGCCCTCCGTTGTCTCGATTACCTGCAGCTTTGTACAGAACTATACATGGTTCGGTCAGAGCTTCAGCAATGAATCAACCGGAAGCGGATCCGGTATTATTTGCGGCAGCAACGATACCGAGCTGCTGATTGCGACGAATAATCATGTTGTGGAGGATGCCTCTACCATTACCGTCCGGTTCACGGACGGTACGGAAGGAACCGCTTCCGTTAAGGGGAGCGATTCCGTGGCGGATCTGGCGATCCTGTCCGTCTCGCTTGACGGACTTACGCAGGATACCATAGACTCGATCACAATCGCTTCCCTCGGCGATTCGGACAGCGTTAAGGTCGGCGAGATGGTGATTGCCATCGGCAACGCGCTCGGCTACGGGCAGTCAACGACGGTCGGCTATGTAAGCGCCAAGGATCGCGAGGTTACGGTAGACGGCAATACCATGGTGCTGCTTCAGACAGACGCGGCCATTAATCCCGGCAACAGCGGAGGCGCTCTCATTAATATCAAAGGGGAGGTCATCGGCATTAATTCCGTCAAATACGCCTCCAATGAAGTGGAAGGCATCGGATTTGCCATTCCGATTTCAAACGCTTATCCCATCCTGAATGAATTCATGAACCGTGAATCTCTGAGCGAGGATGAGCAGGGCTATCTCGGCGTAACAATCCAGGATGTTACGGAAACAATGGCCGAGCTCTACCAGTGGCCGATCGGCGCCCGCGTATTTGATGTGGTAGAAGGCGGCCCCGCCGATGAGGCCGGAATCCTTCCTCAGGATATTATCACCGCAGTGAACGGTACCGAAGTAACCAACGCGTCTCAGCTTAAGGAACGGGTCAACAGCCTGCGAATCGGAACGGAGGTAACCGTCACTCTGCAGCGGTATGTGAACGGTTCCTTTGAGGAGATGGAATTCACGGTCGTACTGGCAGCCAACCCGCAGCCAACCGAGTCGCCGACTCCAACCCCGCAGCCAACCACGGCTCCCTCCATTCCGTCCCCCGGACAGGATGAATCCAATCCGGACGGCGCGGAAGAAACCGTGCCCTCCAATCCGTTCAGCACCCTGCCTTACAGAGAGGACGGCACGGAAGACGGCAGTCCGGAATAAAAATACACACAGGCTGACAGATCAAAGCAGATTTGTCAGCCTGTTTTATTTCAGCCCATGATCGTCCGGATTCTTTCGGCCACTCTCTCGGACGCGTATCCGTCCTCATACAATTCGATCGTCCGGAAGAACTCCTGAACCTGTCCTGCATACTCTTCTTCCCGAAATCCCAAAATCGCGCCATTCAGCTCCCTGCTGTCCGATGCGTGCGGAAACGGCAGAGAATAATAATCATGATAGAATCCTCTTTCTGCCTGATAATCCCTTACATCATTTGCATACAGGAATACCGGATGCCCGCTCAGCGCGAATTCGAACATGGTATTGGAGTAATCCGTAATCAGGACTTCTCCCGCTTCCAGCAATTCATACAGATCTCTGTAATCCGTCACATCAATCACTCCATCCTGAACTCTGATATGCCGGCTGTCCGCCGCTGCCAGCGGGTGCAGCCGCACCAGAATGACCCACATTCCGCCGAACCGGCCGGACAGGGCCCTTCTTACGCCTGCCGGATCCGGATTATAAACCTTTGCCGCCTCTTTCCCTGTACTGCCCCTGCCCCGGTAGGTAGGCGCATAGATTGCCAGCCGTACTCCGTCCGGAACCCCGAGCCGCTTCCTGGTATCCCGAATCCGATCCGGATCGGGCCTGAGCAGACAGTCAACCCTCGGACTGCCGCATTCCAGAATCTCTCCCCGGTACCAGAACGCGCTCCGGTACATATTGGTACAGAACCGGCTGTTCGAAAGATACAGATCCGTCATTGCCGAATCCCGTTTGGCATTCCTGATATAGGCTTCCCCGAGCATGTCCCGGCAGTCGCCCTCAATACGCTTCAGCGACAGTCCTCCGTGCCAAGTCTGAATATAATACTGTCC
>DVNP01000100.1 GCA_018714285.1 Candidatus Caccomorpha excrementavium
TCCTTCTTTTCTCAGCCGCTTCACGCAGGCTCCAATCATCCGTCCGATCAGCCGCACCGGATGGGGCAGGCTGTAAGGATCTCCGAAGCACAGATCCAGTATATAACCGAATATCAGCGCCAGACATGACATCATTGGTATTCCTCCCATCCGTTCTCTGTCAGTCTGCCTGTCACGCGCAGGGAAAACCGTCCGCCCTCCCGTACGAGCACCGCCCGATAACCGCGTCCATTCCCGGTCTGCCAGTCAAAATATCTCCCTGCCGGCAGGGAATACTGATCCAGGACAGCCATCAGCGTTCCTCCGTGCGCCACAATCGCAATGCAGGATTTCTGATCCCGGAGAGCTTCTTTGACAATCTCCCGAAATGCTCCCGCGCAGCGGCGTGTAAATTCCCTTTTTGACTCTCCCCCCGGAAATGCCAGTTCCCCGCCGCTGTCAATATAGGCCTGATAGTCCGGGTTCCCGTTCAGCTCACCGTAATTGCAATATTCAAACTCGCCGAATTCGCATTCTTTCAGATCCCCGCAGATCCGGCTGTCGGTATCCGGATAAATCAGCCTTGCAGTCTCCGCGCACCGGCTCATGGGACTTACATATGCCCGTTCCACGGCCGGGTACCACCCAAGCGACTTCCCTTTAAGAAGCTCCTCACGGCCTGAAGCCTCTAACGGCTCATCCGTCCGTCCCACATATCTCCCTTCCAGATTGCCCTTCGTTCGTCCGTGACGAAACAAAAAGACAGACAGGCAGCTCTCCTTCAGCCGAATTCCGATTCCGCAGGATACCCGGACGACCTCCTCCGCTCCGGACGCAAGCGCGCAGTACAGCCGCCCCACTGCTTCTCTCCATTCCCGCTCGAACGGATCAGCCGGAACGATACCGTACCCGACCTCATCGCCAATCAGTACGATATCCGGCCATTCCGCGCAAAGCCTGTCAAACCAAGCCGCCGTATCCTCCTTTTGCCGGAGCAGATCCCTCACCAGAAGATGAATCTCCGAAAGCGCCTTCCCATCGCCGTTCCCGCTTCCGTCCTTCCGGGATCCGGTCTCTTTTTGTTTTCTCTGCCCTTCGATCTTACTTTGAAGTCCGGATTCCTCCGTATACCTGACCGGTTCGATCCCGTAAGTCCGTCTTACCCAGTCCGTCTTACCCTGAAAGGCTCCTCCAATCACAAGTCTCATATTCCTGCCGCCCTTCCTGCAATCACAGCCATAATACCGATTGCCAGCTCACATACCTGGACAAAATACCCGGCCAGATCCCCGGTAATTCCATCAAACTCCCGGTATGCCATCCATCTGTAATAGAAAAATACCACCAGTCCCGCAGCGGCTGCCGCAGCTCCCGCGAATGGCTGCAGCGCTGTCATTGCGGCTGCCGCTGCCACTGCGAATCCCGCCGTTACAATCCGGACCGTCCGCTTCTGCGCTCCGTCTGAAAATGACGCCAAAAGTCCGCTCTTTTTCGCCCCTTTAAAGCTTACGGCCGCGAATCCGCTCAATGCCCTGGAATATACGAAACCGGCAGCCACGGCTCCAAACAGCCGCATCCGGCCGCATCCGGCATCAAGCAGCTGCGCCTGCGCCGCGTAATACAGCAGAAACCACACACAGGCATAAATTACCGCGAACGCGCCCGAATTCGGATCTTTTAGAATTTCAAGCTTCTTTTCCTTCGGGGCATAAGATCTTCTTGCGTCAATCGTATCAAGAAATCCGTCCATATGGATTCCTCCCGTTACCAGAATCGGAATTACGGTCAATACGGCTGCCGCGGCAATCTTTGACACCTCCGGGGATACCAGAAAACAGGCCGCCAGATAGTAGATCCCTCCGACCGCCGCTCCCACAAGCGGAAAGAAACACAGTACATACCGCATATTCTCCCGGCTCCAGTCCACACGGAGCATCGGAATTCTTGAATACATCGCGAATGCAATTATACACGCAGCAAGCATGGCTCTTCCCCCTTATAATAGACCGGTATGGAACAGACTGACTCCACAATACAGTCTGCCATTTCCCCAAGTCTTTGATTGATGATTCCAAGATATTTCAAATATCTTTCTGTTTCTAAATCATATGTAATTCCGTCCGAAAAAACTTCATTTGTCACGACAACCACATTCTCTGCCTGCCGTTTAATGCTCTCAATTCCGCCCAGAATCTCTGATACCGTATTCTCGCCCGCTCCGTTCTTCTCATACATTTCATTTGCCGTAAGATTGGACATACATTCCAGCAATACAGAGGGTCTTCCCGAAAGGATCAGATTTTTCAGTCCCGTATAGCACTCCGCCGTTTCAAACCTCTTTCCTTCCCGCATGGCGCGGTGCCGCTCAATCCGCCTCCTGCATTCCTCATCAAAGGGCCGCATGGTTGCGATATAGATTCTGCGTCCCTCCCCAAGGCCTGCCGCCAGGGTTTCCGCATATTCCGACTTCCCGCTTCCGCTTCCTCCGGTCACAACAATCATCATAGTCCTTCCCCTTCCTCATAATGCTCATACTGCTTCACATGGATGTCCGAAAAGGTTGCCATCTGATGATAGACCTCTGCTCCCATCTTAAGGATCGGAATCGCCGCGGTCGCTCCGCTCCCTTCTCCCAAACACATATCACAGCACAGGAAGGGGTCCGCGTGTAGCGCCTTTAACACCATTTCTCCGGCAGGTTCCTTCGACTGATGGGACGCCAGCAGATAATCCGCCGCGGCAGGCAGTATATTCACCGCCGCAAGCGCGGCAGCGGATGAGATAAAACCGTCTGCAAGTATGGGCATCCGATATACGGCTCCTCCCAGGAACATCCCTGCCATTCCTGCGATTTCATAGCCGCCCAGGGATGCAAGCAGCCGGACTCCTTCCGGGCAAAAGACCATATCCGAACCGTTCTCCTCATAATTCTCCCTCTCTTCCCGATCTGCCTTTTCTGCCAGATACCGGCGCAGGGCGCGATCCACGACAGCGACCTTCCGCTCCAGTCCTTCCCCGGACAGTCCGGCTCCCCGTCCTGTTACTTCCTTCGCGTCCCGGCGCAGAATCGCCGCCGTTAATGCGCTTGCGGACGTCGTATTGCCGATTCCCATCTCGCCGGCTGCAAGGATATCATATCCCTTCTCCTTTAACTCGCCCACAATTCCGATTCCCGTAAGCAGAGCCCGGATACACTGTTCCTCCGTCATGGCAGGCTCCCACGCAATATTGCCGGTTCCCCGGGCAATCTTTCTGTCCGTCAGGGTAAAGGGACGAAGCTCCTTATCCGGATAATGCTCCGTGTCCATTCCCATATCCACGGGAAAGACATCCATTCCTGCCACATCTGCCATAATCGTGACACAGGCCTTTTTCGCGGCAAAATTCTCCGCCACGATCCTTGTCACCTCTTTTCCGGTCTGCGTCACTCCTTCCGCAACCACTCCGTGATCCCCGCACATCGTCACAAGCGCAGGTCTGTTTACCGTAACCGAAAGCTTTCCCGTCATGCCTGCAATCCGGCTTACCGCGGTCTCCAGCTTTCCAAGGCCGCAGATAGGCTTTGCAATCGAATCCCATCTCTCTGACGCCTTGCGCAT
>DVNP01000101.1 GCA_018714285.1 Candidatus Caccomorpha excrementavium
GACCGGCCGGTTATCCATCCGTCTCGGTATGCTTCTGACCAGAAGCTGTTCCGCCGCCTTCATATTCAGCAAATATCTATCCTTAAGAGCCCACAGAAAATCCCCTTCCGTAATTGTGCCTACATATTCTCCTCTGCGGTTAATAATCGGCACAGCGGAATACTTATGATACTCCATCTTCTCGAGCGCCTGCCTGACCGTGAAATCGTCATAAATATAAGCCACCTCGCTCTTTGGAGTCAAAAAAAATAATATGTTCATAGTAAAACTCCCATCTGCATTCTGCATGTATTAATACCAAAGCCCCTGCAAAGCCCTTCTCACATTACTTTGCCGCTTTTTCTCTATTATAACGCATTGTACACAGAAGGTCAAAACCTTTATAGAAACTTAAGATCTTATTCCGCTTCTCTTTCCCAAAACCGCTTTAATTCAATCTCCATACGATTCCTGTTGACCACATAATGCGGAAACCATTCCCGAGGAAATATACTCTGATATGAGGGGGATAAGAATCTCTCATCCAGAAGCAGAATCGCCCCTTTGTCCGTTACGGTTCGTATCACCCGCCCGGCTGACTGAAGCACCTTATTCATTCCCTGATATAAATACGCGTAATCGAAGCCATGTCCGTTCCTGTCTTCATAATAATTCCGGAACAGCTCCCGTTCATTGCATACCATAGGCAGTCCGGTTCCCACAATAACCGCTCCGATCAGGCGATCCTCCTTCAGATCGATCCCTTCTCCGAAGATCCCTCCCATCACACAGAACCCAATCCGGGTCTCTTTCGGCGTCTCACAGAAGTAATCCAGGAATTCCTCCCGCTCCGTCTCCGTCATGCCGTTCTTCTGTATCAGAATTCCGGGCAGCCGCTCTTTTGCCGGCCCGTATATCTGATTCATCATCTGATAGGACGGGAAGAATACCAGATAATTCCCGGTCTTCGCCCCGGTAAACCGTACGATATAATCCAGGATCTTCTCATATTCCTCCTCGTTTCTCCTGGTATACCGGGTACTGACATCGCTGCCTATCATCAGAAGGCGGTTCTCCGCCCGGAAGGGCGACGGCGCGTATACGGCATAATCCTCGTCGCTGCCCCCGAGCTGTTCCTTGTAATACCGGATCGGAAGCAGAGTCGCGGAAAAAAATACGGCGCTTCTTCCTCTTTCCAGACATTTCGCCAGATTCACGGACGGATCCATGCAGGAAAGCGTGATTCGGAATTCTTCCTTCTCATCATAGTCCGTATAAATGACATAATGATCATCGAGAAGCTCATAAATCATCAGAAACCGCCGGACGGCATAATACAGCTCCAGAATCTCGTCCTTCCCCTCCGGCTCCCCCATCTCATCCAGATATTCTTCATATTCCGTCATCAGGTGCGTCAGCTTAAGCGCCAGCTCTCCGGCGCTCTCCAGAACCAGACAATCCTCGCACTCCCGCTTCAGCGCAAGCATGCTCCGGTTGCAGTCCTCCAGCCGCCTGACAAGCGCTCCCCCTCCCCCCGCCTCCTTCACATACCGCTTCACGCTCAGGAAGCTCTGCTTATACAGAACCGCGCTGTACATCTCCCTGGCGCGATCCACGAGATTATGCGCCTCGTCAATAAGAAATACATAATCCTGCTTCTTATCCGCGGAAAAGAAGCGGCGCAGATATACGTTCGGATCAAACACATAATTATAATCGCAGATAATTCCGTCCGCAAAGCAGGCAATATCCAGACACAGCTCAAACGGACAGACCCTGTGCTTCCCGGCATACTGCCGCACCAGCTCTCTCGTAATCCCCTCCTCATGCGTCAGCATGTCATAGACCGCCTCGTTCACCCGGTCATAATGTCCTTTAGCCCTCTCGCACCTGTGCGGATCGCAGTCCGGCTTATCCAGAATACAGATCTTATCCTTTGCGGTCAGCGTAACCAGCTTGAAGGAAAGGCCCTGTTCAATCAGGAGACGGAACGCTTCCTCCGCCACAGTCCTCGTAATCGTCTTAGCCGTAAGATAGAACAGCTTCTCCGCAAGCCCCTCTCCCATTGCCCTCACCGCCGGGAATACGGTCGAAATCGTCTTCCCGACGCCGGTCGGCGCTTCAATGAACAGCTTCTTCCCGCGCAGAATCGTACGGTAAACCCCTGCTACCAGCTCTTTCTGACCCTCTCTGTAAGGGAACGGGAATTCCGCCCTGCGAATCGACGCATCCCGTCTGAGCCTCCATTCATACTGCCAGGCCGCCCACCTGCAATATTCCCGAAGCAGCTTCTGATACCAGGCGGCCAGCGCGCCTGCGTCATACTCCTCTTCAAAATACTTCACATTCTCCGTATCGATATTACAGTAGGTCAGCCGGATTCCGACGGACGCAAGCTCTCTGTCTGCCGCCGTCATATAAGCATAGCACATTGCCTGCGCGCGGTGAACGCCGACCGGCTCCGTAATCCCCGACAGATCCCGGTAGACGCACTTGATTTCATCTATCACAATCCGGCCGTCCGGCCGTGTAATTACCCCGTCCGCCCGTCCTTCCACACAGATCTCGTAAACGCTGCCTTCATATGGAATTCTCTCGGTGCGCGACATTGCTGCCTCCGCGTGATACGCGGGTCCTGCCGCCTTCTGAAGCTTCCGGTGCAGCCTGCTTCCTTCCTGCATCGCATCCGGTTCCGATCTGCCCTGCGTATGATCCAGATCTCCGGAACGCAGTATGAATTCCACCAGACTCCGGACCGATATTCTGACCTGCCTTACCTCTTTCTCCAAACCGGCGCCTCCTCTTCTCTGTTCCTGACTTCTATCTGCCTGACATTATAGCATGTCCCGCTTCCAAACACAAGTTCTGAAATTGTTTTCCCGGACAGTCAGTTTTTGCTTGCATTTTCCCCTGTTATCTGGTACAGTGAATGTAAGAATCACAGTTCCCCCGTTTTTTCGGATTCGGGGTATTAATCGTAAAGCGAGGTAGAACAGAATGGCGAAGGAAGACGAGAACCTGACTTATGACGAGAACGATGATATCATTACACTGACCCTTGACGACGGCAAGGAAATCGAGTGCGCCGTCCTTGCGGTTTTCCCGGTGAATGACAATAACTATATCGCTCTGCTGCCCCAGGATGCAGATGACGAGGGAGAAGTATATCTGTATCGTTTTATTCAGCATGACGATGATGAGATTGAACTGATTAACATTGAAGATGATGACGAATTCGACGCCGTATCGGATGCATTTGACGAGATGCTTGACGATGAAGAGCTGAACGAGATGCTTGCGGAGGAAGACGGAGAAGAGGAATAAGAGAATTAAGAGGAATGGAATCCCCGGCAGGCGGGCATACTGATTCTAAAAGAAAAAGGAGCTGACGATTTCATGATAGAATCAGATACCGTTAAACTGCTGCGCGAATGCGACGCCGGAATCCGGATGGGAATAACCTCGATAGACGAAGTCCTTGACTCTGTACGCAATGAAGAGCTCGGCGCATGCCTGAAGGCGTGCCGCGACGAGCATGACAGGCTTCAGGGCGAGATCCGCTCTCTTCTTCACAGGTATCATGATGAAGGGAAGGAGCCGAATCCCGCGGCGAAGGGAATGTCCTGGATTAAGACGAATATGAAGCTTATGATGGACGATTCCGATCACACCATAGCCGATC
>DVNP01000102.1 GCA_018714285.1 Candidatus Caccomorpha excrementavium
GGAAGAAGCAATTGCGGTATTCGGAAGCGATCCCAGAGTCTATCAGTGCACCGTAAAGGAATTTATCGGCGATAAGGAAGGGAATTTGAAGAAGGTAAAGCTTGTTAAGCTGGAGCCTAAAAAGGATGAAAAAACCGGACGGACCATAATGAGCGAAATCCCGGGAAGCGAGTATGAAACAGAGGCGGATCTGGTGCTGATTGCGGCCGGGTTCCTGGGAGCGCAGAAATATGTCGCGGAGGCGTTCGGAGTTCAGTTGAATGAACGCACCAATGTCGCGGCAGAGGGATACCGCACCAATATTCCGAAGGTATTTGCGGCCGGAGATATGAGACGGGGACAGTCCCTGGTTGTCTGGGCCATCCGGGAAGGAAGAGAAGCGGCAAAGGCGGTGGATAAGAGCCTGATCGGGTATACCAATCTGGAATAACAAATAACGGGTGAAGAATCTTCACCCGTTATTATATAAGGTCCGAAACCAGTATGTATAAAAATATTCAAAGCCCAGACTTTCATACAGCTGCCGAGCGGCATCATTCTTATCTACAACCTGGAGATATGCGTGTGTACAGCCCTTCTTCTGAGCTTCGGTCAGAATAGCGGAGCAGATTGCTCTTCCGAAATGCATCTTCCGGCAGCTTTTATCGACATAGATTGCGTACAGGCCGACATGGCTCCGATCTAGAATTCCAAGACCGCACGCAACAACTCTGCCGTTCAGTTCTATGGTCGCGGCGATTGTTTCCTTCGGAATTGCCTTGTACATGGCAGGTACAATACGCTGATGAGTCGGATTGGTTGTGCCGTTTAAGCGGAACAGATTGCTGACCCAGTCTTCTGTAATGGTATCACACAGCTGAACCATAATCTCGCCGGGATATGAGATGAGAGAAGGAAGGCCGGAATTGCGCTGATAGGATTCATATTCATAGGTTACCGCCTGCCATGGCTGAGCCTGTGAAAGCGGCATGGTCATGACGTTCGTCCGGTGCTCTTCCGTGTATACCCGCTCTGTGAGGAACGTATCGAAAGAAGGATCCAGCAGTGGACTGATCTTGAAAATGGTCGGGCTGTGAACATTACGGTATTCATTCTCACAGAATTCGACCTTCTCCTGCAAAGGAAGGGTGGAGGGCGCGATCAGATTCACACAGTTCGTACGATGAGTATAATTATGAGAAAAACGAAGCAGCCAGCCGTCGTACAGCTCACACATATGAGCGGGCCAGGCGTTTAGGGAAATTTCTTCAATTAAATTCATATATGCCAGCATAACAGCCTCCCGATCCGTATAGTAAACGTATTCATTATATCACATCCGAGGGAAGATGCAAGGAATTTTATGTTTGACAAATAATACTATAAGGATTATAATGAACACATACATCCCAATTGTTGCAAAAAAAGAGAGTTTCTTTCGGTCTGTGCCGGAAAGGACACTCTTTTTTTGCGTCTGCCGCTCAATATTTCGGTCCGTGCCGGAAAGAATGCTCATTTTGCTCACGGCCGCATCCGGGATGCGGAGGTGAATTTTGGTATCTTTCGGAATTTTTCCGGAGATTTGTCATACAATCACAATAGAACAGATTGACGGAGCATGGATATGAGAGTACGGTTAGGGAGCCTGAAAAAGATTGGCATCGCGGCAGAAGGAATTGCGGTTTTCATTCTTTTATGCATCTTAATCAGTCCGGAAAGCGACACGTCAAGATCGGCGGTATCAGATGAAGCTCAGAAGGATTATATAAAATGGGTGGATTTTGATGTGACGGCCGAGGCGATGGAGGCGGCCTACGAGTGTGATCTGGATGCGCATGAGAACGGAGTGGATGTTGGATTTGTTGAGCTGCTGGCTTATACGGCGGCGAAAAACGGCGGGAAGTTCGGCAGCAGGGATTTGACGGTAATAGAGGATCTTTATGAGACTATTCGCTCCGGAGAAGCGACCATAGATGAGCTGACAAGGGATCTGAATTATTATTCCTATTATCTGGAAGCTTATTCGGCTGTACTCGGAGGATTTGTGGGAGAATATGAGATAGAGACGGCGGGAGAGGGAGAAGAGGGCGATACCGTGTGGGAGGAAAGATACGGCCTCAAGGTGTTCTCTCCTATCGCGAAAGGGTTTGAATATAGTGATTATGACGATTTCGGGGCGGCGAGGTCATATGGGTATCAGAGGCAGCATCTCGGGCATGATATGACGGGGCAGATAGGAACTCCAATCATCTGCGTAGAATCCGGTTACGTGGAGGCTCTCGGCTGGAATCAGTATGGAGGCTGGCGGATTGGCATACGAAGCTTCGATCAGAAACGCTATTATTATTACGCGCATCTGCGGCAGAATTATCCTTATGCGGAAGGTCTTGAAGAGGGAAGCATTGTAACGGCAGGGGATGTAATCGGGTATCTTGGACATACGGGATACAGCACGACAGAAAACGTCAACAACATCGATATTCCTCATCTTCATTTTGGAATTCAGCTCATTTTTGACGAGTCGCAGAAGGAAGGAAATAACGAGATTTGGATTGACTGTTATCAGATTACGCGGTTTTTAAGCCGCAACCGCTCTCTGACGGAGAAGATTCAGGGAACAAAAGAGTGGAAACGGGTATATGACATGAAAGAATCCGGAGCAAAAGCAAAGGAGACAGGATAAACAGACGGGAGGATGAAATCATGGAGCCGGGAGAAGAGAGAATGGGCGCGTGCGTCTTATGTCCGAGGGAGTGCAGGGCGGACAGGGCGTGCGGGCAGAATGGGTACTGCGGGGTAACGAATGTGCTGAAGGTAGCGCGCGCGGCGCTGCATTACTGGGAAGAACCGTGCATTTCGGGAGAGAGCGGATCAGGAACCGTATTCTTTTCGGGCTGTCCGCTGCATTGCGTTTATTGCCAGAACAGGGAGATTGCGGACGGAACTGCGGGGAAGGAGATTACAATACAAAGGCTTGCGGATATTTTCCTCGAGCTTCAGGAAAAGGGGGTCGCCAACATCAATCTGGTCACGCCCGGACATTATGTGCCGCAGATCCTGGCCGCCCTGACGGCCGCGAAGGAGAAGGGGCTGATTCTGCCCGTCGTATATAATACAGGCTCTTATGAGAAGCCGGAGGTCATTCGAATGCTTTCGGAATCCGTGGATATCTGGCTCCCGGATCTGAAGTACAAAGAGGCTTCTTTGGCGCAGCGTTACAGCGGCGCGCCGGATTATTTTGAGCGCGCCTGCGCCGCGATAGCCGAAATGGTAAGGATAGCCGGAAGTCCCGTGTTCGGGCCGGACGGAATGATGAAGCGGGGCGTGATTGTCCGTCATTTGGTGCTTCCGGGAGCGGTTAAGGATTCCAGGGAAATTATAAAGTATCTCTATGATACCTACAAAGATACCATCTACATCAGCATTATGAATCAATATACGCCGATTAGAAGCTTTGAGAGCTTTCCGGAGCTGAACCGTCGGGTGAGCAGAAAGGCGTATGAGAGGCTGGTGGATTTTGCGATTCGGATTGGCATAGAGAACGGCTTTATCCAGGAGGGCGG
>DVNP01000008.1 GCA_018714285.1 Candidatus Caccomorpha excrementavium
ATCCCGATCCGCCTCGGAGCATACCGCCACGGTCCGGATTCCCATCTCTCTGCAGGCTCTGATAATACGAACCGCAATCTCCCCGCGGTTGGCAATCAACACTTTCCTTATCATAGCCCCTCCTTATCCGATCACAAAGGTAAGCTCCGCCTGCGCATATACCTTCTCCGGATGAAAGGCATCCACCGCCCTGGCTGATGCGATCCCCATCGGCCCCTTGCTCTTAATCAGCTCCACCTCCAGCCGCAGGACATCCCCCGGCACGACCTTGTTGCGGAACCTGGCTTTGTCAATTCCCCCAAAATACGCCGTTTTCCCTTTATTCTCCGGCAGGGACAGACAGATCACCGCTCCGACCTGAGCAAGAGCCTCTATAATAAGCACTCCGGGCATCACCGGTTCCTCCGGAAAATGTCCCGCAAAATACGGTTCTCCGAATGATACGCATTTCTGCCCGACGGCCCGCTTCCCCGGCTCCAGCTCATCGATTCTGTCAATCAATAAAAACGGGCTTCTGTGCGGTATCATTTCTTTAATTTCATGTATTGTAAGCATGATGCTGCTATCCTCCTACCCACGCCGGATTTTCATCAGCGGCTGTCCATACTCAATCATCTGTCCGTTCTCAACCAGAATCTCTTCTACCACTCCGTCAAACGCGGCCTCAATCTCGTTCATCAGCTTCATCGCCTCAACAATTCCGACAGCCTGTCCGGCCTTCACCGAATCCCCCTGCGATACAAGCGGTTCACCTCCCTCGCTTCTGGAAGCATAGAAGGTTCCGACCATCGGAGAAAGAATGTAGTCGGACGCCGCGGTATCTTCTTCCCGGCCTTCCGTTCTTACGGCTGCTTTGTCCCCCGCCGGATCTCCAACCGGCGCGGATGCCTCGCGCCGAATCTCCATGGACAGGCTGTTGCCGCCTTCTTCATAATGAAAGGACGTCAGCGAGGATTCTGATACCGTCTTGATCAGAGTAATAATATTGTCCAGGTTGTTAATTACATTCTCCAACTTGATTTCCTCCCTCCCCGGTGTACTTCGCGATTAACAGGCTTCCGTTATGCCCTCCGAAGCCAAGAGAATTGCTGATGGCATAGCGGACCGGCTTTCCTGTCTGCGGCGTCACCGTATAGTCCAGATCCAGCTCCTCATCCGGAACCCGATAGCCTGCCGTAGCATGAATATAATCTTCCATAACAGACTTGACGCATACGATGCATTCAACCGCGCCGGCGGCTCCCAGCAGGTGTCCTACCATAGATTTGGTAGAATTCACCTTAAGATGATACGCATGCTCTCCAAAGGCCTTCTTAATCGCCCGGGTTTCGAACAAATCGTTATGATGGGTTCCGGTTCCGTGCGCGTTAATGTAATCCACATCCTCCGGACGGATTCCGGCCTCCTTCACGGCAAGCAGCATTGCCCTGGCCGCCCCCTCTCCGTCCTCTGCCGGAGAGGTTATATGGTACGCGTCGCAGGTCGCGCCATAGCCAGCAAGCTCTGCAAGAATCCTTGCCCCCCGCGCCTTTGCGTGCTCATACGACTCCAGTATAACGGCTCCGGCGCCTTCGCCCATGACAAATCCGCCGCGTTCCTTATCGAATGGTATCGAAGCTCTCAGCGGATCTTCAGAAGCGCTTAACGCGGTCAGCGCGCCGAAGCCCGCAATTCCAATCGGCGTAATGGCTGCCTCCGTACCTCCCGCGACCATAACATCCGCTTCCGAGCACTGAATATAGCGCATGGCATCCCCGATGGAATGGGTTCCTGTCGCGCAGGCCGTCACGATATTCGTGCATTTTCCCTTCAGTCCATATGTAATAGCGACATTACCGGCCGCCATGTTGGATATCATAAGCGGAACCAGCAGAGGGTTCACTCTCTTCGGCCCTTTCTCCAGCAGATGCCGGTATTCTCTCTCAATTGCCTGAAGACTTCCGATTCCGGACCCGACCGATACGCCAATCCGGGTCAAATCCTCGTTCTTCAGATCGAGTCCCGAGTCGGCAATCGCCTGTCCCGCGGCGGCAACCGCGAACTGACAGAAGCGCTCCATCCTTCTTGCCGCCTTGGGATCCATAAAGTCCCCCGGATTAAAATCATTTACCTGAGCCGCCAGCTTCGCGCGGTACCCCTCGGTATCAAACGCGGCGTTCGGTCCGATTCCCACCATGCCTTCCTTAACATTCTCACAAAAAGTATCGACATCATTTCCGATCGGAGAAATAATCCCCATTCCGGTAATTACCACACGTTTCATTATGACATACCTCCGTCTGTTCCCAGTACCTGTCCCGTGATATAGGCTGCCTCATCCGATGCCAGAAAGGCAGCGGTATACGCAATATCCTCCGGACTTCCAAAGCGCTTTAAGGGGATTCTTGTAAGAATCGTGTCCTTTACCGTATCATTCAGAACATCCGTCATATCCGTGCAGATGTACCCGGGAGCGATTGCATTGACCGTAATTCCTTTTGAGCCAAGCTCCTTAGCCGCCGATTTGGTCAGACCGATGATCCCGGCCTTGGCTGCGCAGTAATTAGCCTGTCCGGCATTTCCTGCCACTCCGGATATGGATGAGATATTGATAATTCTTCCGCTCTTTTGCTTTAACATCCGCTTTGCCGCCTGCTTCATACACAGGAAGGCTCCCTTCAGATTGGTATTGATCACAGCGTCGAAATCCTCCTCGGACATCCTAAGCAGTAGATTATCTCTTGTAATACCGGCATTATTCACCAGAATATCGATTCGTCCGAATTCCTCCGCAGTCTGCCTGAACATCTCCTCTACCTGGGAGGAGTCCGATACATCGGCCCGGACAAGAAGCGCTCTTCTGCCCTTTGCTCTGATTAATTCCGCCGTCTCCTCCGCCTTTTCCCTTGAGCCGCAGTAATTCACCGTTATATCCGCTCCGCGCCCGGCAAGCTCAACCGCAATTGCCCTGCCGATTCCCCTTGACGCTCCCGTTACAATCGCAACCTTACCTTCTAACATACCGTCCTCCCTTTTCCGATATCAACAAGCAGCTCCAGATCATCTGCTTTTTCAATATTGATCACCTTCCTGCTTTTGTCGATTTTCCGTAAGAAGCCTGCCAGCGTCTTTCCGGGACCTATTTCCACGAAGGTCGTTACACCGTCTTCTATCATCCGTTCTATGGTCTGCTGCCACATGACGGGAGAATATACCTGCCTTGCGAGAATCTCGCGGATATCCAAATCCGCCGTTACATAATCCGCGGTCAGATTGGCAATATAGGGGATCTGCGGAGCATGAAGCGTCTTCTGATCCAGATAAATCCTCAGCTCTTCTCCCGCACGCTTTAACAGAGGGGAATGGAACGGGCCGCTGACATTAAGCATGACCACCCGTTTTGCCCCTGCCTGCAGCAACAGCTCTCCGGCCGTCC
>DVNP01000103.1 GCA_018714285.1 Candidatus Caccomorpha excrementavium
CCTTCACCATATAGACAGTCAGCGGCAGTCCAAAATACGAGCATGCCTCGGAGAGAGCGGTTCCCCACTGTCCTGCTCCGGTCTCGGTTGTCACGCCCTTAAGCCCCTGCTTCTTGGCATAGTAAGCCTGCGCAATTGCGGAATTCAGCTTGTGGCTTCCTGATGTATTATTTCCCTCAAACTTATAATAAATCCTGGCCGGAGTATCCAGCTCCTTCTCAAGATTATATGCGCGAATCAGCGGCGACGGACGATAGATCTTGTACATCTCCCGAATCTCTTCCGGTATCTCAATGTATCGTGTAACAGAGTCCAGCTCCTGCTTCGCGAGCTCCTTGCAGAACACCGGATACAGATCCTCCTCCGTAGCCGGCTTCATGGTTGCCGGATTGAGCATCGGATCCGGCTGCTCCTTCATATCAGCTCTTAAATTATACCATACCTTCGGAATCTCCTCTTCGCTTAAATAAAATCTGTGCGGAATCTTAGCCATAACAGGTTCTCCTTTCAAATGCTGTTAATATATTCTCAGGTAATGCCTTATCCGTGCCGAAGCTTTTATAGACGGGCTGCATCCTGGGAATCCCTTCCCGAGAATCCGGAAAATAAAAAAAGCCTTCGTCTCCAGTATTCTGGGACAAAAGCTTCTGCTCCTGCGGTGCCACCCCGATTGACGCTACGCGACCTCTCAATTCGTGATCCTGCCAATCACGCTTCCCTGATAACGGGTGAAGAACCCGTCGGATACTACCCGGCTGACGCCGTTCGCTCCGCACTCCGCAGTCCATTCAGTCAGACTGCCTTCCTGCCATATTCCACCGCCATGGCTCTCTGTAAGGGACTCATCTGCTTACTATTCTGCATCACCGATTTAATGAAAACATTATATACAAAAAACTGCCTGTTTGTCAACTGCTTTTTTCATGATTGATTTATCAGCTTTTCCCTCTGCTGCCTCTTCTGCATCAGTCAGCATGGCTTCAACAGCCGGCAGGGATTACAAAAGGGAAGAAACAGTCCGCCAAAGAATCCGGGCACTGAAAAAACCGAATTCCGGAGATTGTCTCTTCCCTGTATCTTATGGGTTAAAAACCGGCATGAACCGGCAGCCCTGCGTTACCCGCCGCTTCTTACAGCTCCGTGATCTCGGAATGGAACTCCTGAAGCGACTTCACGGACAGCGTACCCTCCGCCTTCACGGTCTTGATTCCCGCAGCCGCGGCTCTGGCGGCAGCCATCGTCGTCATATAAGGAATCCTTCCCTTAATGGCTGCCTTGCGGATATAGCTGTCATCCACCGCGCCCTTCTTGCCGTTGGGTGTATTAACAATCAGATCAATCTTCCTGTTCGTAATCGCATCCAGAATATTCGGACGTCCCTCGCTGATCTTCGCGATCTTCTCCGCAGGAATACCCGCCTGTACAATCATCTCATAGGTTCTTCCAGTTGCCATAATATGAAACCCGCATTCATGAAAGCTTTCCGCGATCTCAACCAGCTCCGGCTTATCCCGGTCGCTTACGCTGATCAACACGGTTCCTTCCAGCGGAAGTTTATTTTTAGCTGCCTCCTGCGCCTTATAAAAGGCTTCTCCGAAATCCGCGGCCATTCCGAGCACCTCTCCCGTGGAACGCATCTCCGGTCCCAGAACAGGATCAACCTCCTGGAACATATTGAACGGGAAAACGGCCTCCTTCACGCCGTAATGAGCAAACTTCTTCTCCTTCAGCGCGGGAACCGGAGAAGGCCTTCCGGTCAGATGGGCCGTCATAATCTCGGTTGCCAGCTTTACCATCTTAATATTGCAGACCTTGGAAACCAGCGGAACCGTTCTCGATGCCCTCGGATTCGCCTCAAGCACATAAACCTTTCCGTCCTCAATCGCATACTGCATGTTCATAAGTCCGACTACATGCATTTCCTTCGCAATCCGTCCGGTATACTCCCTGATTGTAGCCACCTGCTCCTTTGTCAGATTCAGCGAGGGCAGAATACATGCCGAATCTCCGGAATGAACGCCGGCCAGCTCGATATGCTCCATCACTGCAGGCACATATACGTTCTCTCCGTCACTGATTGCGTCTGCCTCACATTCGGTCGCATGATGCAGGAACCGATCGATCAGAATCGGCCTGTCGGGAGTTACGCCGACTGCCTCTTTCATATAAAAGGCCATCGCTTCATCATCATGAACCACTTCCATCCCGCGGCCGCCGAGAACATAGGACGGACGTACCATAACCGGATACCCGATCCGGTTCGCCACTGCAAGCGCTTCCTCCACCGTTGTCGCCATTCCGGCTTCCGGCATCGGAATTCCAAGCCTGTCCATCATATCGCGGAACAGATCTCTGTCCTCTGCCATATCAATTGTCTCCGGCGTTGTTCCGAGAATATTGACTCCCGCCTTCTTCAGATCCGCGGCCAGATTCAGAGGAGTCTGTCCGCCGAACTGCGCGATCACGCCAACCGGCTTCTCCTTCTCATGGATGCTGAGAACATCCTCCAGGGTAAGCGGTTCAAAATATAACTTATCGGAGGTATCATAATCCGTAGACACAGTCTCCGGATTGCAGTTCACAATAATAGTGCGGAAGCCCAGCTCACGAAGGGCAATCGCCGCATGCACACAGCAGTAATCGAACTCGATTCCCTGTCCGATCCGGTTGGGGCCTCCTCCGAGAATCATAATCTTCGGCTTATCCGTATCAATCGGACTCGTATCCTCAATATGATAGGTGGAATAATAATATGCCGCATCCTGTGTTCCGCTTACATGAACGCCTTCCCACGCCTCCGTGATCCCGTTGTGAATCCTTGCCGCGCGGATCTCCTCCTCCGGGATCTCAAGGAGCTGGCTGAGATATTTATCCGCGAAGCCGTCCAGCTTTGCCCTGCGAAGCACCTTGACAGGCAGCTCTTTTCCCTTATACTGAAGAATCTCCTCTTCCTCCTCCACAAGCTCTTTCATCTGCTCAATGAAATAATGCTTGATTTTGGTCATCTGATACAGCTCTTCCACGGAAGCGCCCTTCCTGAGCGCCTCATACATAATGAACTGACGCTCGCTGCTCGGAGTATGCAGCATATTCATGAGCTCCTCTTTGGACTTCCTGTTGAAGTCCTTCGCTCCCCCTAAGCCGTACCTGCCAATTTCGAGACTGCGGATCGCCTTCTGGAAAGCTTCTTTATAGGTCTTGCCGATGCTCATGACTTCACCCACCGCGCGCATCTGAGTTCCGAGCTTATCCTGCGCTCCCTTAAACTTCTCAAACGCCCACCTTGCGAACTTAATGACTACGTAATCGCCGGTCGGGACATATTTATCCAGCGTACCATGCCTGCCGCACGGAATCTCATCCAGCGTCAGCCCGCTCGCAAGCATCGCCGAAACCAGCGCAATCGGGAAACCGGTTGCCTTGGACGCAAGAGCAGAAGAACGCGACGTTCTCGGGTTGATCTCAATAATGATATCTCTGTCGGTTTTCGGATCATGCGCCCATTGCACATTGGTGCCGCCAATGACCTGAATCGCCTCTACAATCCGGTAGGACTTCTCCTGCAGACGCTTCTGAACCTCCTCCGAAATAGTCAGCATCGGTGCGGAGCAGAAGGAATCTCCGGTATGAACACCGAGCGGATCAATATTCTCAATGAAGCAGACCGTAATCATATTATTCTTCGCGTCACGAACCACCTCAAGCTCCAGCTCTTCCCAGCCCAGAATCGATTCTTCCACAAGCACCTGTCCGACAAGGCTTGCCTGCAGTCCTCTTGCGCAGACGGTCTTCAGCTCCTCCACATTGTAGACAAGGCCGCCCCCGGCGCCTCCCATTGTATACGCGGGTCTCAGCACAACCGGATATCCAAGTCTGTCCGCAATCGCCAGCGCCTCCTCCACGGAGTATGCGACCTCGCTGCGGGCCATCTCAATTCCCAGACTCTCCATCGTATGCTTGAATTCAATCCGATCTTCCCCGCGTTCGATCGCGTCTACCTGAACTCCGATGACCTTGACATGATACTTATCAAGAACCCCGGTCTGATACAGCTCAGAACACAGATTCAGTCCGGACTGCCCGCCCAGATTCGGAAGCAGGGCATCCGGGCGCTCCTTCTCGATGATCTGCGTCAGCCTCTCCAGATTCAGAGGCTCGATATACGTCACATCCGCTGTCTCCGGGTCTGTCATAATCGTGGCGGGGTTCGAATTCACCAGCACAATCTGATATCCGAGAGCGCGAAGCGCCTTACACGCCTGGGTACCGGAATAATCAAATTCACACGCCTGTCCGATCACAATAGGGCCGGAACCGATAATTAAAACTTTGTGGATATCATTTCTCTTCATATGTTCTATTTCCTTCCTGTTGCTTTAGATTGCATCAGCTATCCTATT
>DVNP01000009.1 GCA_018714285.1 Candidatus Caccomorpha excrementavium
ACCGGTCGGATATGCGGACGGGTATCCGAGAAGCCTGTCAAACCGGGGGCGTGTGCTGATTCACGGGAAATACGCTCCGATCCGGGGAAGGATCTGCATGGATCAGTTTATGGTTGACGTAACCGAGATACCGGAGGCAAGGCAGGGGGATGTTGTAACGCTGTTCGGAAAGGACGGCAGGGAATTCCTGCCTGTTGAGGAGGTGGCGGAGCTGGCCGGATCCTTTCATTATGAGTTCGTATGCGGCATTTCGAAGAGGGTACCGAGAATCTATCTGACATAAAGAATCCCGAAAGCGCAGACATTTTATGGAATATACGTAAGAAAAAGTGGGAAAGCTAACAGATATCAGACGAGTATAACCATAAAATGGAGCGTGAGGCTATGATAATCAAGCGAGGAGATATCTTTTATGCGGATTTGCGTCCCGTGGTAGGTTCGGAACAGGGAGGCGTAAGACCCGTACTCATCATACAGAACGATACCGGGAACCGGCACAGTCCGACCGTAATCTGCGCGGCGATTACATCGAAGATGAATAAGGCGAAGCTGCCGACTCATGTAGAGATTGATGCGGAGCAGTACGGAATTATTAAGGACTCTGTTATCCTGCTCGAGCAGGTCAGAACAATCGACAAGACCCGACTGAAGGAACGGGTCTGTCATCTGGATCAGGATATCCTGAAGCGCATCAACAGGGCGCTGATTGTAAGCCTTGCGCTGGAGGATACATAAATCTGCCAAAAAGGTGCGGCGCATACCGAAACGTATGCGCCGCTTGCGTATAATAGGGTGGGAGTAGAAAGTGTTATTACACTATCCAGTTTTTACTATACGGAAAAAATGTAGAGAAACTGTGTCCTGTATCTAAAATTTTTATGAAAAAAAGCCCCACTGTCTGAATAGGGGGCTTTTATCTATAATATAATTGGGGGAGGAGGAGAGAGTGAAATAAAATCAAGCTGATTTAATTTCACTTTCTGTATTTAGTATAGAGGATAATTATGAGTAAACTATGACAGTAATAAAAATTTTTTGTGAATAAATTATGGCGGCTTGCAAGTTCCCGATGTTTCAACTATAATAGGAAGCAATAGGAAAAAGGCATCCCTGATTATGGGAACAGAAGGGACGGAGTATGAAGAAGGATTTGAATTATATGCTGCTGGCAGAGACGGCGCTGCTGGCGGGGGAGATTATGCTGGTGAGCGGCGCGGAGACCTACCGCGTCGAGGATACGGCCTGCCGGATTCTTAAGACATCGGGGCTTGAGCGGGCGGAGGCCTTTGTAGTATCCACGGGGATCTTTGTTACATTGTCAGATCCGCAGATTGCGCCAATCAGCATGGTGCGCCGGGTGGGAGAGAAGAATACGAATCTTGGCAATATTTCCGAGACGAATGAGATATCCCGAAAATATTGCGGCGGGCAGATCAGTCTTGAGGAGGCGTACCGGAGTATCTGCGAGATTGTTGAACGGAAGAGGTATCCGGAATGGATCCGGAGTCTGTGCACGATTTTGTCAACCTTTTTCTTCTGTATTATTCTGGGAGGCGGGATAATCGAAAGCGTACTGTCCATGATTAACGGCGCCTTTATCGTACTGTGGGATTATGTCTTAAGAAGGGCAAGGACGAAGACCTTTCTTCAGAACGTACTCTCTTCGCTGTTTATTGCCTGTTTCAGTACGGCCGTCGCCGCATTCTCCGGGAACCGGATCGATTCTGAGCCGATGATAGCGGGATCCATCATGCCTCTTCTGCCGGGAGTTGCGATTACCAACGCGATCCGGGATACGCTTCAGGGCGACTATGTATCCGGAGGCGGACGTATTATTGAAGCGTTTGTGATTGCGCTGTCCATTGCGGTCGGAATCGGCGCTGGGCTGGCGCTGGGAAATCTTATGGCGGGAGGAATTGAATTATGAGTCTTCTGATTCAGACAGTAGGGGCATTCTTCGCGGTGCTGGCTCTTTCCGTTACAATCGGCGTTCCCAGAAAATATCTTCTGTACTCGGGAATCACAGGCGGAGCGGGATGGTTTCTTTATCTGGCCATGATGGAGGCCGGGGTGAAGGAATTCATGTCCATGTTCATTGCCACGGTTGTCGTGGCGCTGGCTTCGAATCTATTTGCCAGAATTCTGAAGGCGCCGGTATCGATTTATCTGATTCCCGGCATCCTTCCTCTGGTTCCGGGACTTGGCATGTACCGGACCGTATATTATATCATCAACCAGGATAACGGCATGGCAGGATATTATTTTTCCAATACCATGCAGATAGCGGGAATGATTGCGCTGGCAATATTTTTTATTGACACATTCTTCCGGATGGTGAAGAAAAAATAGCAGAAAGGTCGGAAGAATCATGAAAATCGCAGTGATTGGGGTCGGAAAGCTAAAGGAAAAGTATTTTGTTATGGCAGTGGAAGAATATGGTAAGCGTCTTTCCCGCTACTGCAGGCTGGAGCTTATGGAGACGGCGGACGAGAAGACGCCGGACGGAGCGTCTCCTGCCGAAGAGGAGAGGATCAAGCGTCTGGAAGGAGAGCGGATTCTGAAGGCTGTCAGAGAAGAGGACTATGTCATTGCCCTGGCCATTCAGGGAGAAGCGCTGTCCTCTGAGGAGCTTGCGCAGAGGCTTCAGGAGCTTTCCATACGCGGCAGAAGAATCGTATTCATAATCGGAGGGTCGTTAGGACTTCACGACAGTGTGCTGGCGCGCGCGGATATGCGGCTCAGCTTCTCGAAGATGACCTTTCCGCATCAGCTGATGCGCGTCGTGCTGCTGGAGCAGATATACAGAAGCTTCCGGATTATAAAGGGAGAGCCGTACCATAAATAGAGGAGACCTATCATATGCGGTATAAGGAATGTAATATATTTGAATATGCGCTTCGTTATGAGCCCGTTATGGACAGTCAGGCGGGGTTCTTTGCGAGGCTTGCGCTGCGCAGCCGCGGAGCGGTACTGGTGTTCCTGACGGATGAGGAGAAACCGGCAGGATGCGTGATCCTGAACGTATTTGAGCACGGTTCCTATGATCTGGCCTATCTGTATCTGAGGCCGGAATACAGAGGGCAGGGTTTTGGGGTACAGATGACAAAGGAGGCCTGCCGGTATGCGCGGGAGAAAGGCAGAGGTGTTACCCTGCGGATTATGGCGGACAGAAAAGAGGCGGAAGCGCTGAAGCGGATTGCGGCGGAGGCAGGAATGGAGCCCGGAAGTACGACGACCCTGTTTCACTCCTGCCCGCAGGATGAGGAGGATAAGCTGAGGTGGCGGCAGTTCTGGGAAAAGAGAGGGAGCGTCCTGTATCTTTATGCAGAGAAGAAGGGATATATAACAACGGATTTTGCCCATGCGCCAAAGAAGGTGCTGGAACGTCTGAAGGAGGAGGCAGGAGTGAAGTTCCCGGCCCATCTGAATCCCTTCCGGGCCGTCACAATCCGGGATGATGAGTTCAGCTTCCTGACCTATAACAGAGACGGAATTACGCTTACATATAATACGGCTTCCGGCTACGGGGAAGGAAGGGAAAAAAGGATTCTTCAGGAGACAATGGCGAACCGGAACGATATGGTAAGGACCGGAATCTTTTTCCCGGCATTGGCGGCATTCATTAACCGGACCATCGAACGGGAGTGCCTGCGCGTTACCTATACGGTATATGACTCGAACCGGGATATGATAAAGCTGACGGACGGATTCTTAAAGGGCGTGATTCATTCTTCCGGAAGGCAGGAAATCTGGCGAAAAAAGTTCGGTGATATTTAAATTTATACTTGCATCCTGGAAAAGATGCATTATAATTGGATATGTTATTTGAAAGCATAAATATGCAAAGTAAAATAATGGATATCACTTAGAACAGGGAGGATTATCATGAAGAAAAAATTTGCTTTTTTGATTTCACTGGGAATGGCAGTACTTGCTGCCGCCGGATGCGGAGGCAGCAGCAGCGAGACGCTGGTCATGGCAACGAACGCGGAGTTCCCGCCTTATGAGTATTATGATGACGCGACACAGGAGATTGTCGGAATCGATGTCGAGATTGCCCAGGCGATTGCTGATAAGCTCGGAAGAGAACTTAAGATTGAGGATATGGCATTTGATTCGATTGTCACCGCAGTCTCTACCGGCAAGGCGGATATCGGAGTGGCTGGTATGACGATAGACGCGGATCGTCTGGAATTCGTTGATTTCTCCGATCCTTATACAACAGCGGCTCAGGTTATTATTGTAAAAGAAGACAGCGAGATTGCCGGACCGGATGATCTGGTCGGGAAGTCAATCGGCGTTCAGCTCGGAACAACGGGAGACATCTTCGCGGATGACATTGAGGATGCGGCGGTAGAGCGCTTCAATAAGGGCTTCGAGGCGATTCAGGCCCTCTCTCAGGATAAAATTGACGCAGTTATCATTGACCGGGAGCCCGCTAAGGTTTTTGTCAGTGAGAATGAAGGACTGAAGATCCTGGATGAGGAGTATACGCTTGAGGATTACGCAATCGCGGTGAAGAAGGGCAATACGGAGCTGCTTGATGAAATCAACGAAGCGCTGCAGGAATTAAAGGATTCCGGCAAGCTTCAGGAGATAATTGATAAGTACATAACGGCAGAGTAATGAGAGTAAAGGACGGCGGATATGTGGGATAAGATTTTGTCGGGGATTCAGGAATTTTTCCTTAATCTTGGAAATAGATTTTATATTAATTTCATAAAGAACGACCGGTGGAAGTATCTGACGGACGGACTGGCGGTAACTTTGATTATTACGTTCTTTGCCGTACTCATAGGAATTATCCTGGGCTTTGTGGTTGCTTTTATCCGATCGACCTATGATAAGACGAAGAAGCTTCGGTTCCTGAATCTGCTCTGCAATATTTATCTGACCGTAATCCGCGGGACGCCGGTTGTTCTTCAGCTACTTATGATATATTTCGTGGTATTCGGGGCGTGGGATATCAATAAGGCCTTTGCCGCGGTAATCGCGTTCGGTATTAATTCGGGGGCGTATGTGGCAGAGATTATGAGAAGCGGCATTATGTCCGTACCGGAGGGGCAGCTTGAGGCGGGCAGAAGCCTTGGCTTTACCTATCTTCAGACCATGCGTTATATTATATTGCCGCAGGCATTCAAGAACGTACTTCCGGCGCTTGGCAATGAATTCATAGTATTGTTAAAGGAGACCTCCGTATCGGGATATATTGCGCTGCAGGATCTGACCAAGGGAGGCGATATCATCCGAAGCAGGACCTATGATGCGTTCTTCCCGCTGGTAGCGGTTGCCATCATATATCTTGGGATGGTCATGATCTTCCAGCATTTTGTAAAGAAGCTGGAGAGGAGGCTGCAGAATGGACATTAAGAGACAGGGGCCTCTGATTCAGGCAAAGAATATTGTTAAGATTTTCGGAAATCAGAAGGCACTGAATAACGTATCGCTGGAGATCGGAGAGGGAGATGTGCTCTGTATTATCGGCCCGTCCGGCTCCGGGAAGAGTACGTTCCTCAGGTGCCTGAATCTTCTGGAGGTTCCGGATTCGGGGCAGATATTTTTTGAGGGTGTTGATATTACGGACAAGAAGGTCGATATTAACAGGCATCGCCAGAAGATGGGCATGGTATTCCAGCTGTTTCACCTCTTCCCTCATTTGACGGTAATGAAGAACCTGACCCTGGCGCCGATGAAGCTTTTGGGCAAGTCGGCGAAGGAGGCGGAGAACGAGGCAAGGCAGCTTCTGAAGAGAGTCGGATTAGCCGACAGGGAGGATGCTTATCCGGATCAGCTCTCCGGCGGACAGAAGCAGAGAATCGCAATTGTAAGGGCTTTGTGTATGAAGCCGGAGGTCATGCTGTTTGACGAGCCGACATCCGCGCTGGATCCGGAGATGGTGAAGGAGGTTCTGGAGGTTATGAGGGAGCTCGCGAACGAGCGGATGACCATGGTGGTTGTGACGCATGAGATGGGGTTCGCGAGGGAAGTGGCGTCGAAGGTAATTTTCATGGCAGACGGCATGATTATGGAGACGGGAACGCCGGAGGAGATTTTCACGAATCCGAAGAGCGAGAGACTGAAATCTTTTTTAAGCAAGGTGTTATAGGAATACAGAGAATACCGCGCAGGTGACGGAATAATCTGCGCGGTATTTTTATATTTATATTCATGCCTGCGGACGCGGACATACTGCCGGAAAGGGCCGTTACCCGCCGAGCAGGCCCTTGAGCAGAATCACCGCGGGAATGCTCAGTATGCTTGCAAGCGTTGTCAGAGTGAAAATATGGGAGGCGGTCTGCACGTCTTTTTTGTATGCCGCGGCGAACAGAACGCTTAAGGAGGCGCTCGGGCAGGAGGAGACGATAAGAAGAACCGTCAGCAGCGTGTCGTCGAACGGAAGGAGCAGGAATACGAACAGGACCGCGAGAGGGACAATCAGGCACCGGATCAGAGCAATATACCAGACCCGGGGCTTTTTTAGCGCTCCCAGGATATCGCTTTTCGCGATATACATTCCGGATACAATCATCGCGAGAGGGGTATTCATGGAAGCAATATAGTCCACGGTTGTCCTGACGGGAGCGGGGAACTTAATCGAAAAGAAATAGCACATCAGACCGACTGCGATGCAGATCATGGTCGGAGTCAGGAACGGCTTGAGAGACGCGGCCAGGTTCGCGAAGGAAACGCGTCTGCCGGGCTTTGAGCGCTGCCTGCCGTTCATCAGATGAATTCCGTAGGTCCATACCAGAATATGAAATACCGTCAGGTAGGTGTTGCAGTAGAATACGCCGAGCTCGCCGAATACTGCGTTAACCAGAGGAATGGCCATGAATCCGCAGTTTGTGAACAGAATGCAGAAGCGTTCCAGCGCCAGATTCCCGGAGCGGCCGATTTGCGCGAGATGTGAGACAAGAATCCCGATCAGCATGCTTAAGGCTGACAGGGCAAAGCCAAGCAGCATATTTTGGGTAAGCGCGGGGTTATAATCCATCTGATAGGTGCTCAAAATCAGAGAAGGGGTTACAACATGCAGAACAATGCCGGTCATCTGATTCATGGCTTCTTCCGTAACAAAGCGTATACGGTACAGAACGAATCCGACTGCCAGCAGGAGGAACATAATAAATACCTGATTCATTAATATAAATGCAAATTCCATAAGAAGTACCGGGCCTTTCCAAAGCAGCGAAGAGATGTAAAGCTGCTTTTTTGTGATTGTAGCTCAGGGAACCGGATCTGTCAAGGCAGTATGATACGAACCGGGACAGAAGGAATCTGGATATATTTACATTTGTAATCCAAAGCCGTACAGGTCATACTAGGAAGGAAATCGGATTGTTCAGGGAGGGAGTATATTATGATAGACAGGCACGGAAATCAGCCGGATATCAGACCGCTTATGATTATGTGCGCGCCGGTGCTCCTGTCGGGGAAGCCTGCGCAGCTGCTGTCGGCCGGGGAACAGATGGTTCCTCAGGTGCTCCGGGCAGCGCGGGCGGCGGGGCTTTCGGCTGACAGAATGTATGAGATGCCCGGCACGCAGAAGCGGGCGTCCAGAACCGGACTTATGATCTTTCGGGAAGAAGCCCTGCGGGAGTGCCTGGAAAAGAGAGAGAACAGGGAATATCTTGGCAGGCGCGGATATCCGGCGGATCAGAGGGAGAAGCTTTTGGAGTGCAAAAGACGGCTGCAGAGTTATCACCGGCATTGCGGGGAGTTCCCGCATGAGATTGGGATATTCCTGGGATATCCGGTCTGGGATGTGGAGGAGTATATCAGGCATCAGGGAAATGATTATCTGATGAACGGATACTGGAAGGTCTACCGGTATCCCGGACAGGCAGAAAAAGTCTTCCGGGAATACGACGCGGCGAAGCGCAGGGCGGCCACAGGAGATATTCTGCGCCGGGCACAAAGATGAGCGCGCCCGGCGCAAAACATACGGCCGGAGCGGGTCAGATGGCGCGGGTGCTGTACTTCAGCCAGTCCTTCTCTTCCGGTGTCAGATACGGGGAAAGCTTCTCATAGACGAGGGCGTGGTAGTCATTCAGAGCCTTGATCTCCGCCGCGCTCATCAGGGAAGGATCCACGCCGTCCAGATCGATCGGCGCCAGAGTCAGATGCTCGAATTCCATGAACTGGCCGTATTCGTTCTTCTCCGCCTTCCTGCAGATTAATTCATTCTCGGTCCGGATTCCGTGGCTTCCCTCAACATACACGCCGGGTTCGTCCGTCGTCACCATACCTTCCTCAAGAATGCAGGAATCGCTGCGTTCCGGAACAATCTTCCAGCGGAAGCCGTTCGGTCCCTCGTGTACATTAAGCAGATAGCCGACTCCGTGGCCGGTGCCGCACTTGTAGTCCAGTCCCATATCCCATAAGGGTCCTCTTGCCAGAATATCCAGATTAACGCCGCGGCAGCCATACAGGAACTTTGCGCGGGCAAGATTCAGCATACTGCGCAGAACCGTCGTGAAATGCAGCTTCCATTCTTCGCTTATGGGGCCTAAGACAAAGGTTCTGGTAATGTCCGTTGTCCCTTCCAGATACTGTCCGCCGGAATCCACCAAAAGGAAGCCTTCCGGACGAAGGACGGCGTTGCTCTCGGGGGTTGCGCTGTAATGCATCATGGCCGCGTTGGCATTATATCCCGCAATGGTAGAAAAGCTTAAATCCAGAAAGCCTTCCTGCTCGGCGCGGCGCGCGTGGAGGTAATCGGCCGCGCTGATTTCGCTGATCTCAATCTTGCCGATATTCGTCTTTAACCAGTACATGAATCTGGTAACGGCAACTCCGTCTTTCACATGAGCTATGCGCAGATTATTCAGCTCCGTCTCATTCTTAACCGCTTTCCTGGCAGTCGTGGGATTCGGAAGGTCCACAAGAGAGATACCCTCGGGAAGACTGTGGACGAGAGTATAATTCACCCGCTTCTTATCACACAGAACGGTCGAGGAGGCCGGAAGCGTCTTTACATAGTCATAGACGGAATGATACTCCATCAAAGAAACGCCGCAGGCCGCAAGCCCTTCCCGGACCTCGTCCGTTACTGCGCCGGACTGGATGAAGAGGATGGCGTCTGTCAGAGTGATCACCGCATAGGAGAGGACAACCGGATTATTCGGAATGTCGCCTCCGCGGATATTAAAGAGCCATGCAATATCGTCAAGGCTTGTCAGAATATGGACATCGGCATGATTCTCCTCCATGACGCTGCGCAGGAAGGAGAGCTTATCCACGGCGGACTGTCCGGAATAACGGATATCCAGCAGCCAGGCCGGTTCGCACGAGAGGGCCGGGCGATCCTCCCATACCATACCCGCCAGATCCTCGGTACCGTGGATCGAAGCCTGCTTTTCTTCAAGCTTCTTCAGAAGATCCTCGCCGAAGGCGGCGCTGACGACGCGGCCGTCAAAGCCAAGAACTCCGCCCTGCGGCATATTGTCCGTAATATACTGCGTAACCGTTGGCACACCCTCCTCGCCCATCCGGAACAGCGTGACGCAGGTCCCCTTAAGCTGGGCGGCAGCTTGAATAAAATACCTTCCGTCTGTCCACAGTCCTGCCTCGGACGGCGTGACAACCAGAGTCCCTGCCGATCCGGTGAAGCCGGAGAGGAAGGTTCTTGCCTTGAAATAGTCTCCCGCATATTCCGAATCATGGAAATCCGCGGTCGGAACAACATACATCGAGATTCCTTTTTCTTCCATCAGCCCGCGCAGGCGGGCTATGTTATCATTCACCATATTATAAACCAGCCTTTCTTTTCAAAAATAAACCGGCAATTTCGGCCTGCCGGCGATATACCGGTCCGGCGGTAAGCCGCTATGGGTATTGTAGCGGATTTCGGGTATATTGTAAATAAGAAAAAGGGTTTGAATTTTTGGGAATATGATATATAATGAGGAAGACTGTAGGAGAATCAACAGGGAAACGGAGATTGTTATGAAAGAAAAACTGGAATTATTATGGAAGAAATTCGTTAACCGGGAGACAATATCCTATGTGATATTCGGTGTGCTGACAACAGCCGTCAATTTTGTAGTGTATCATTTGTTCTGCAATATTCTGGGAGTTCCCAACCTGATCTCGAATGCGATTGCATGGGTTGCGGCAGTTATTTTTGCCTATATCACGAACAGCATCTGGGTATTTCAGAGCCGGTTTGTGAGTCTTGCGGATGAGGCGGGCAAGATTGTCAAGTTCTTCGGGGCAAGGGCGTTCTCCTTCCTGATAGAGGAGGCCGGAATGTTCCTTCTGGTGGATGTTGCCGGCATGTACAATCTCATTGCCAAGCTGATCCTGGCTGTCTTTGTGATTGTATCAAATTATATTTTCAGTAAGCTGTTCATCTTCAGAAATCAGAGTAAAGAAGGCAGGGAGGAGAAGGAATAATGGCGGATATGGCGTGCGCCCGTCTGAGACGGGGAGAGGGAAGAATGCTGAAAAAAGGGGGCCCCTGGGTCTATGACAATGAAATCGACCGGATTGAAGGAGAGTATGAGAACGGCGATCTGGTGCGGGTACTGGATTATGACGGATGGGAGCTTGGCACCGGATTTGTGAATACCGGATCGAAGCTGACGATCCGGATGCTGTCGAGGAAGAAGGGCGCGGTGATTGATGAGGACTTCTTCCGGAGCAGGGTGAAGGACGCGTATGAATATCGGAAGAAGGTTGTGGATACCGCGGGAGCAAAGTCCGGGTACCGGGTGATCTTCGGAGAGGCGGATTTTCTGCCCGGACTGGTGGTGGACAAGTTCGCAGACGTCCTGGTCGTACAGTCCCTTGCGTTGGGGATGGATCGGTTCAAGGAGTTGATTATCAGGCTCCTGAAGGAATGTATGGAAGAGGACGGCGTGAAGATCCGGGGCGTATACGAACGCAGCGACGCGAAGGTGAGGGAGAGCGAGGGACTTGCAAAGGTCAGAGGCTTTCTGGGGGAGCCGTTCGATACCCGGGTTGAGATTGAGGAGAACGGCGTCCGCTATCTGGTAAATGTAGAGGACGGCCAGAAGACGGGATTCTTCCTGGATCAGAAGTATAACCGCCTGGCCATTCAGAAGCTTTGCAGGGGAGCGCGGGTACTGGACTGTTTTACTCATACAGGATCCTTCGCGCTGAATGCGGCGGCCGCGGGAGCGAGAGAGGTGATTGGCGTGGATGCTTCCGAGGCCGGCGTGAATTTGGCGCGTGAAAATGCGGCGCTTAACGGCATGTCGGAGCGGGTGAGATTTGAATGCGCGGACGTCTTCGAGCTGCTGCCCCGGCTCGAGGCGGCGGGAGAGAGGTTTGATCTTGTGATTCTGGATCCGCCGGCGTTTACCAAGTCAAGAAGCTCTGTGAAGAATGCGGTGAAGGGCTACCGGGAAATTAATCTGCGGGGAATGAAGCTTGTGAAGGACGGCGGCTTCCTTGCAACCTGCTCCTGCTCTCATTTCATGACACAGGAGCTGTTCGCGCAGACGATCGGACAGGCGGCAGACAATGTTCATAAGCGGCTGAAGCAGGCGGAATACCGGACTCAGGCGCCGGATCACCCGATTTTGTGGGCGGCGGACGAGTCATACTATCTGAAGTTCTACATATTTCAGGTCTGTGATATCAGATAAGAGAAACGAGGAAAAGCAATGATTGATTTATCGGAGAGCAGGAAGGAAATTGACGAGATAGACAGGCAGCTGGTAGAGCTGTTTGAGCGAAGAATGAAGGTATCCGCCGATGTTGCGGAATATAAGAAACGTACCGGGATGCCGGTTCTGGACAAGGGCCGGGAGAGAGCCAAGCTTCAGACCCTTAAGGCGATGGCATCGAATGACTTTAACTGTCACGGAATTGAGGAGCTGTTCACCCAGATTATGTCCATGAGCAGAAAGCTGCAGTATGCAAGGCTTCATGCTTCCTTCGGAGAGGAATTCCGGAAGGTGGATTCCCTGCAGAGGAAGGATGCCAGGATTATTTTCTTCGGCGAGAAGGGGTCTTACAGTGAACAGGCAATGAAGGAATATTTCGGAGAAGATGCCGCAGGCGAGCCGTCCGCATCCTTCCGTGAAGTGATGGCAAAGGTAAAAAGCGGGGAGGCGGATTACGGCGTTCTTCCGATTGAGAATACGACGACTGGTGGCATTACAGATATTTATGATTTGCTGACGGAGTTCAATCATTATATTGTGGGAGAACATGTCGTGAAGATTGAACACTGCCTGCTTGGACTTCCGGGCGCTGAGCTTTCGTCAGTCAGGACCGTATATTCCCATGCGCAGGGCATTATGCAGTGCGGCGCCTTCCTCCGTAAACACCCTGGAATCAGAACTGTGGAGGCTATGAGTACGTCGGGCTGCGCGAAGAAGGTGCATGAGGATGGGGATCGATCGCAGGCCGCTATTGCCGGGAGAAGGGCCGGGGAAATGTACGGGCTGGTTCCTCTGGCAGAAGGAATTCAGGATAATGATAAGAATTCAACCCGTTTTATTATTATATCCGGCCGCCGGGAATATACGAAGGATGCGAATAAGGTCAGCATCAGCTTTACGCTGCCGCACGAGAGCGGTACGCTGTATAATATGCTGTCCCATATTATATACAACAATCTGAATATGACGAAGATTGAATCCAGACCCCTCGCGGGACGGCCGTTCGAATACCGGTTCTTCGTAGACTTTGAAGGCAATCTGGAGGATCCGGGAGTGGTGAATACCCTGAATGGAATTCAGGCGGAAGCGCTGGATCTGACGATATTCGGCAACTACAAAACCGTATAAATAGAATAACCTGATGATTCACAATTTCTTCAAATTCTTATCACAAATGCAACATAGGTGACTGGTAAACTAAAGCCATAAGATAAGAAAAGGAAAGAAGATAAGAAATAAGCTCAGGCGAAAGAAAGCCGGTCAATATAAGAAAGCAGAAAGAAAGGTGGAATCATTATGTATGATGAAAGAGATAAGAATGTAATTGATAATGCGAATGTGACAATTACAGATGCGGAGGAAACAAAGCAGGAGCAGAAGGAAGCTTCCGGAATGAATTCCGAGGAAGCCAGGAATTATTATTATGATGAATATTACCGCGGCGCGCAGTATCAGCAGGC
>DVNP01000104.1 GCA_018714285.1 Candidatus Caccomorpha excrementavium
TACTATATAGACATTATACCTCTATGGGAACAAAAAGTCGAGGGTTACATATGTATTTGTATAACACGCATAACCCTCGATAAAATCTGGTTTTCTTATACCTTTAAAAATCATTCATGAAACAACCCTGCTGTGGAATTCTTCCACAGATTTCCGGGATTTCGGAAATGTTATCCACAATTTCGGAAAGTTATCTACTAATCCATGTGGAATCCAATTTTTAATCCTCATCCACCGTCTCTCCCGCATCAGACAGGGCCCGTTCTATCAGCTTCTCAATCTGTTCGTCGGAGTCGTCGTCTTCAGAATCCCGAGCATTTTCTGCTCTTATTATTGCTTCATCAAAATCAGAAGCACCCGCTTCCTTTTCTTCCTGAAGCTCTTCCTCCATATCATGGATCATTTTCTCTTCCCCGGCCTGGCTGCTGCTCTCTCTGACTTTTGCGATACTGGCAACTTTTTCCTTTTCACTGTTCAGATCGATCAGCTTCACTCCGGAAGCAATTCTCCCCAGCTTTGAAATATCGTTCACCATCATACGGATTACAATGCCTTCCGTGTTAATGAGCATAATTTCCTGATCATCCTTCACAATCTTGGCTCCTACCACGCTTCCCGTCTTCTCGGTAATCTTGTAGCATTTCACGCCCTTGCCGCCGCGCCTCTGCCTCTGGAACTCTCCGATATCAGTCAGCTTTCCAAGTCCGTTCTCCGATACGGTCAGCAGATAACTCCCCTGGGTATCCATCTGCATCGCCACAACTTCATCATCATCCGTCATGGTCATACCAATCACGCCCATGGAATTCCTGCCCGTCGCGCGGACATCTTTCTCATGAAAACGAATACACATCCCGTTCTTCGTAACCAGGAACAGCTCTTTCTGACCGTTAGTTGTCTTAACCTCGATCAGCTCATCATCCTCCCTGAGAGTAATTGCCTGCAGTCCCGTCTTTCGAATGTTCGCATATTCCTGGATCCGGGTCTTCTTTACCAGTCCGTTCTTCGTTGCCATAAACAGATACCGGTTATCCGCATACTCTCTTAAAGCGATAACGGCAGTAATCCTTTCCTCCGGAAGCATCTGAAGAATATTCACAATTGCCGTCCCTCTCGCCGTCCGGGAGGCCTCCGGAATTTCATATGCCTTAATCCGGTACGCGCGCCCTTTATTGGTAAAGAACATAATATAGTGATGGGTCGTGGTCATGAACAGATCCTCGATAAAATCTTCGTCAAGCGTCTGCATGCCCTTAATTCCCTTGCCGCCGCGGTGCTGACTCTTGAAATTATCGATTGTCATACGCTTAATGTACCCCAGTCTTGTCATTGCAACAACTGTATTCTCATCAGGGATCAAATCTTCCATGGATATGTCATACTCATCAAAGCCAATCGTCGTTCTTCTGTCATCTCCATATTTATCCCGGATCAGACAGATCTCTTCCCGAATCACGCCAAGCAGCTTCTTTTCATCCGCCAGAATCGCCCGATACTCCTCAATCTTCTTTTCAAGCTCCGCATATTCATTCTCCAGGCGATCCCGTTCCAGACCGGTAAGAGCGCGAAGACGCATATCTACAATTGCCTGAGCCTGCACATCGTCCAGGGCAAATCGATCAATCAGTCGTGTCTTTGCCTGGTTCACGTTCTCGGAGGAGCGTATGATATTAATGACCTCGTCTATATAATCCAGGGCCTTAAGAAGTCCTTCCAGAATATGAGCCCGTTCTTCCGCTTTATTCAGGTCATATCTGGTTCTTCTTGCAACCACCTCTTCCTGATGCTTCAGATAATACTCCAGCATCTGAAGAAGGTTAAGAACCTTCGGCTCATTATTCACCAGAGCCAGCATAATAACTCCGAAGGTATCCTGAAGCTGAGTATGCTTATACAGCTGATTCAGAATTACATTCGCGTTCACATCACGGCGCAGCTCAATGCAGATACGCATACCGGAACGATCCGATTCGTCACGCAGCTCCGTAATCCCGTCAATCTTCTTCTCCCTCACCAGCTCCGCGATTTTCTCAATCAGCCGGGCCTTATTCACCATGTAGGGAAGCTCTGTAACGATAATACGGTTCTTTCCGTTTGCCATCGGCTCGATATCGGTTACGGCGCGTACCCGGATCTTACCGCGGCCGGTACGGTACGCCTCTTCGATTCCCCGTGTTCCAAGGATCATAGCTCCGGTCGGAAAATCCGGACCCTTAACAATCTCCAAAATTTCTTCCATTCTGGTCTGGCGATCCTCATTCACCTTATTATCAATCAGCTTGACAACGGCATTAATGATCTCGCGCATATTATGAGGAGGGATGTTGGTTGCCATTCCGACCGCAATACCGGAAGTACCATTCACAAGAAGATTCGGAAAACGGGAAGGCAGAACCGTCGGCTCCTTCTCTGTCTCATCAAAATTCGGAGTAAAGTCTACCGTATCTTTATTAATATCCGAAATCATCTCCATGGATATTTTGCTGAGACGCGCTTCTGTATAACGCATTGCGGCGGCTCCGTCCCCATCCACGGATCCGAAATTTCCATGGCCGTCTACCAGCGGATAACGCGTATTGAAATCCTGGGCAAGCTTCACAAGCGCCTCATATATGGAACTGTCTCCGTGCGGATGATATTTACCCATCGTATCACCGACGATACGCGCGCACTTACGGTGCGGCTTATCGGGTCCGTTGTTTAATTCGATCATCGCATAGAGAATTCTTCTCTGAACCGGTTTCAGGCCGTCCCTGACATCCGGAAGCGCGCGCGCCGCAATTACCGACATTGCATAGTCAATATAAGATGTTTCCATCGTCCGTTTCAGATCGACATCATGCACCTTATCAAAGATTGTTTCATCCATTCCCGTTCCTCCGTTAGATATCCAGATTCTTTACATATTTTGCGTTCGCCTCAATGAATTCTCTCCGCGGTTCCACCTTATCGCCCATCAGTGTTGTAAAGGTGAGATCGATCTCGGAGGACTCTTCTTCGTCCATCGTCACCCGCAGCAGAATTCTCTTCTCCGGATCCATAGTCGTTTCCCAAAGCTGGTCCGCATCCATTTCTCCGAGTCCCTTATAACGCTGAATCTTATTATTCTGATCCCGCCCGATTTCCGTCAGGATCCGGTTCAGCTCTTCGTCGCTGTATGCATATCTGACAATCTTACCCTTTTCTATCTTATACAACGGCGGCTGCGCCAGGTATACGTATCCCTCCCGGATCAGATCCGGCATGAACCGATACAGAAATGTCAGAAGCAGCGTACTGATATGCGCTCCGTCCACATCAGCATCCGTCATAATAATGATCTTGTGATATCGAAGCTTCGTAATATCAAAATCCTCATGAATTCCTGTTCCGAATGCGGTAATCATGGCTTTAATTTCGTTGTTAACCAGAATCTTATCCAGTCTTGATTTCTCTACATTCAGAATCTTTCCGCGCAGAGGCAGAATCGCCTGAGTCGCTCTTGATCTGGCTGTCTTTGCAGAGCCGCCCGCGGAGTCTCCCTCTACAATATAAATCTCACAATTTTTCGGATCCTTATCCGAACAGTCCGCCAGCTTGCCGGGCAGGCTCATCCCTTCTAATGCCGTTTTCCTCCTCGTCAGCTCTCTGGCCTTCCTGGCAGCATCTCTGGCCCTCTGCGCCAGAACCGCTTTCTCACATATTACTTTAGCTACACCCGGATTCTGCTCCAGAAAATATGTCAGCTGCTCGCTTACAACCGCATCAACCGCTCCGCGCGCTTCACTGTTTCCGAGCTTCTGCTTGGTCTGTCCTTCGAACTGCGGTTCCGGAAGCTTCACGCTGATAATGGCAGTCAGACCCTCTCTGATATCCTCGCCGCTCAGATTCTCTTCGTTCTCCTTGAGAAACTTTTGCGCCCTCGCATAATCATTAAAGGTTTTTGTCAGCGCATTTTTAAAGCCGG
>DVNP01000105.1 GCA_018714285.1 Candidatus Caccomorpha excrementavium
GGGAAGCCAAAAGCACTATCAGTGTGATTAATTAAAAAGCAGACAGGCTGGATCAAAAACCGGCATGGCTTTTGCCATGCCGGTTTTTTACATGAAGTTCAGGCGCCGTAAAGATACCGGGCCGTTTGCGCGGCATCCTTATGGCGGATTCTTTTGGTACTTGTAAAAAGGCGGATTTTGAAGTAAAATAGAGATAGCTTAACAGAAAGGAGCTTTGTGGATGAATTCTGTATTCTGGCTGGGCGCGATCGTGCTGATGCTTATAATTGAAGCGATAACGCTCGGACTGACGACGATCTGGTTTGCAGGCGGCGCCCTTGCCGCGTTCCTCCTGTCGCTGGCAACAGATAATATTCTGGTTGAATTCGTCGTATTCTTTGCGGTATCTCTCCTGCTTCTGATTTATACCAGGCCGGTTGCGGTCGTGTATTTTAACAAGAGGCGCGTTAAGACGAATTACGAGAGCTATATCGGGAAGGAAGCGAAGGTGACACAGACCATTGATAATTTCAATGCGACGGGAACCGTGATGCTGAACGGGCTGGAGTGGAGCGCGCGGGCAGATGACGACAGATGCGTGATTGAACCGGGCAGACGGGTTATTGTGAAGAGCGTCTCGGGCGTAAAATTAATTGTGGCAGAAGAAAGCGAGGTTGCGTAGAATGGAAAATTTGGGTGGGTTTATCTTAATTGCGGTTATTGTGATTATATTAATCGTGCTGGCATCCTGTATTAAGGTGGTACCTCAGGCACAGGCATTTGTTGTGGAACGTGTGGGCGGCTATCAGGGAACCTGGAGCGTGGGAATTCATTTTAAAGCGCCGTTAATTGATAAGATTGCAAAGAAGGTGCTCTTAAAGGAACAGGTGGCGGATTTCGCGCCGCAGCCGGTCATTACGAAGGATAATGTTACCATGAGAATTGATACGGTCGTATTCTTTCAGATTACGGATCCGAAGCTGTATACATATGGCGTGGAGAATCCGATTATGGCGATAGAGAATCTGACCGCGACTACGCTTCGTAATATTATCGGTGATCTGGAGCTGGATCAGACGCTGACCTCCAGAGAGATTATCAATACCAAGATGAGAGTTTCGCTCGATACGGCAACCGATCCGTGGGGAATCAAGGTGACCAGGGTTGAGCTTAAGAATATTATCCCTCCGGCTGCCATTCAGGATGCGATGGAGAAGCAGATGAAGGCGGAACGTGAGAGAAGAGAGGCAATCCTTCGGGCAGAGGGCGAGAAGAAGTCTACGATCCTCGTGGCGGAAGGTAAGAAGGAGTCGGCGATTCTTGAGGCAGAGGGTGAGAAGGAGGCAGCCATTCTCCGCGCGGAAGCGAAGAAGGAAGCAACCATACGCGAGGCGGAAGGCCAGGCGCAGGCGATCCTTGCGCTGCAGCAGGCGCAGGCTGACGGAATCCGCTATCTGAATGAATCGAATCCGGGCAGCGCGGTGCTGCAGCTTAAGAGCCTGGAGGCATTCGCAAAGGCGGCGGACGGCAAGGCGACCAAGATTATTATTCCTTCCGAGATCCAGGGAATTGCCGGACTTGTCAAGTCTCTTACCGAGGTCGGAAAAGAGAACTGAGACGTCAGGAGATATGAATGAATATCCATCAGGTAAATCAATCGGCGAAGGAGCCGAATCAGAAAGAGGGCTTGAGGACAGAACCCTCTTTCTTTCCTTTTCCGGGGAAAACAGGCTCTTCTCGCAGATAGGAGCTTGACAGGCGAAAGGATTTGCGGTAATGTATAAATAATCACTTTATAGAATAAATATACTATGGATATGGAAAGGAGCAGCGAAATGAATCTGAAAGGACGTTCGTTTTTAACATTAAAGGATTTCACGCCGGGAGAGATTCTCGGCCTGATTGATTTAGCCGCCGATCTGAAGGCGAAGAAGAAGAGGGGGATTACGGGCAGCAGTCTGAAGGGGAAAAATATTGCGCTGATTTTTGAAAAACCGTCTACAAGGACGAGAAGCGCCTTCACGGTTGCGTGTATCGATGAGGGAGGACATCCGGAGTATCTGGGCAAGGATGATATTCAGCTCGGCTATAAGGAGAGCGTGGAGGATACGGCGCGCGTGCTCGGAAGAATGTTCGACGGAATTGAATTCCGCGGGTTTAAGCAGGAGAATGTGGAGAAGCTCGCGAAGTACAGCGGTGTTCCGGTCTGGAACGGGCTGACGGATACCTATCATCCGACTCAGATTCTGGCGGACTTTCTGACGTTAAAGGAGCACTTCGGAACGCTGAAGGGACTGAAGCTGGTCTTTGCCGGAGACGGCCGCAATAATATGGCGAACAGTCTTATGATTGGCTGCGGTAAGATTGGAATTCATTTTACAATCCTTGCGCCAAAGGAGTTATGGCCCGGGGAGGATCTGAAGAAGGAGTGCGAGAAATATGCTGCCGAAGCGGGAAGCACCATAACTGTTACGGATGATACGGATGCGGTCAGAGGCGCGGACGCAATCTATACGGATGTATGGTGCTCGATGGGCGAGGAGGCCCTTGCGGCAGAGCGGATTGCGCTGCTTAAGCCATATCAGGTGAATGATGGGCTGATGGCGAAGACGGGAAAGGATACGACAATTTTCTTACACTGTCTGCCGGCAGTGAAGGGGAATGAGGTTACGGAAGAGGTATTCGAGCGGTATGCGGATGTTGTATTCGATGAGGCGGAGAACCGGATGCATACCATCAAGGCAGTCATGGTAGCCACGCTGGGAGACTGATTGT
>DVNP01000010.1 GCA_018714285.1 Candidatus Caccomorpha excrementavium
ATTTGAAAGACCAGTGGCATATAAGTCTCTGAATTTACAGCAGAACAGAAAGGCATGGTATGACCAATGTACAGGATTATTGTAGTAGATGATGAAATTTCGACCCGCAACATGATAGCGGATTATAGATGTCTTTATTATACAAAATACGCCGCTGTCAGACAGCGGCGTATTTTGTGACAAATGTAGGGGGATTGTGACATCTTTCCCGTTTTCGATCAGATCAGCAGTTTTCTGATCCCGTCGTAGGTTTGTTTTGCTTCTTCCTCGCAGGAAGCCTTGGCCTGGATTACAAGGTTCTTCTTAAAAGGCGGTCCCATTCTTTCAAGCTTAGAAAGCCACGGTCCGTTTTCTTTTTGATTTGACCAGTCGCAGAACATGACGACGGTCTGCTTCGGGGCCATTTCGCACACCTCGTAGAGGTCATGATAATTGGAATCAATTTCCAGAGAAGTCAGTCCGGATAAGCCGAACAGATCCGGAAGGTAATCGGAGTGGCTTCCGCAATAATGGACGCGTCCGCCTCCGATTCCGGTCAGAAATCGTTCATCCTCGGCTTTTACAAAATCCCGGTACAGCCCCGGCGAGAGGAACTGGAGACTGCAGTCGGATATTCTTGCTCCGCCCTTCCACAGTCCCCCCATATCATAGAACCACTCCGTGTCATCCGATATCGGGGCCTTTGCTTCTTTGATCCAGAAAAGCATGAAATCCGTTACCTTTGAGAGCAGAATTCTCGTCTCGTCCGGGTAATCGTAAAAGTCATACAGAATATCATTTCCCCGGATCAGATGCGCGTTGTTAAAGGAGCTTTGCACGTCTGGATGCTGAACCGGAATCCAGTCCGGTTTATTCTCCATAAAGTATTGTTCATATTCGAGCAGGCGTTCATTCAGTCCGTCCTGCATCGTCGGCATCTTCAGAGCGGCCGCGTCCTCCATAGAGGTCAGAACATGGGAGCCGCAGGCCGGAAGGCTGTCCCCCATGTCTTTTATTTCACAGCCGAACGAAGCAGCAATCTGAGCAGTTCCGAAATTCACGCGCAGAGCCGGAAGATAATCATCCCCGACCCGTTCATGCGCCTGTGCGTCAAGCAGCTGCTGTTCAAGCATCTTCCTCTTGTCATGAAACTGCTCTGTCCTGGAATACCGGCATGGTGTCGGAAAGCTTATCTGAACCAAAGGCCTGCAGCCGTCCGGATTCCGATAAAGCTCTTTATACGCTTCTTCTAATTCCCGTCTTCCCATTTCATCTCCTCCCTGTGAATATCCATGTTGGATGCATACCAGATATCCTCTCTTCCGCCAAGCTTTTTAAGCAGCGCTTCAATCGCATCGAATCCGAAGGCAGGATCCGGCGATTCCGTCTCATAGGAATGTCCCCAGATATACAGAAGCTTCCTCGTGCCGTCTTCTCTTAAGAATTCCTCTACAATAGCCTCAATATCCGGATCGTGGTACTGGCAGGTCGGATTCCAGGCAAGGAATTCCTCTCTTGTCCGCGGGACGGCAAATCCATGGGTATCCACAGCGGTTCTGGCATAGGGCACCCCAAGCTCCTTCAAATATTCCACGCAGGTTTCATTATACAATCCGCCCGGATATGCCATTCCGTAATCTCTGCAGGAGCCGCCGAGCGCCGCGCAGGATCGTTCCATCTCGCTCTTTAAGGTTTCATAATCCATATGCCTGCAGTCATGGTGCGAAGCCGTATGGGAAGCAAGCTCCATACCGCGGTATGTAACCGGCAGCTCTTTTGCAGTTACCCGTTCCACAACCGTATCCCGGCCGTAGCGGTGAAACGGTATTCTGGCGCCAAGACTGTCCGTAATCAGGAAAAAGGTAGCTTTTACCTTATAAGTACGGAACAGCTCTGCAAGCTTTCTGTCATATCGTTCACAGTCGTCGAATCCAAATGTCAGCGCCTTTTTTCTTCCCCCCGGAAAATCTCTATTCATATATTCTTACCTCATAGATTCTGGCCGGTTCTTCCCCGTTTGCGGCGAATACTTTGATTTCCACCTGATCGCATACGGCCGCGCAGTCAAGGTCTATGATCCGGTGCCGCTGATAATTGCCTTCCACATTGACTTCAAAAACGGAAGCGCCGTGATAAAATCCCTGTATTGTGAAATCCTTTACAATCGTTTTCGGCACTCCTTCCGGCTGGCGATCCTTTGCCCAGTCGGACAAGGACGGCATGATTTCGGCGGATAAATCCGAGTCAAAGGCCAGCCTGATTTCGGAGATTTTCATGCCTTTATCCCAGCAAAAGATCAGTCCTGCTGGATGCTCCTTTGTGGGGATATGTCCGGATTCCCAGGCATAATCGGTTCCGTTCACCCGTCTGGAATACCCAAAGGCGACATTTCTGCAGAGAGGATCCTCAGGCAGGTCCGAATGAATCTGCGCCAGAGGCGCCAGATCCGCGGGATCCTGACGGAGGATTCCCGGAATATAACAATCATCCTTCAGCAGCAGCTGCTGAAGCTCTCCGATTCGATCGCCGACCTGTCTCGGCGTCAGATTATCCTTCGCTGCAAGCGCGGCAGCCAGTCCCGCCGCCTGAGAGACGCTCGCGCAGGTTCCCATGACTCTGGTCGAACCAAACGCGCGATGGGATGTGCTGATTAGCCGTCCTCCCATCATCAGGTTCGCAATATCGGCAGAATACAGGCAGCGGTACGGAATCGTATAGACATCCTCAAGCTTAATCGAAATATCTTCGGTCTGTTCCTCTCCCTTTGCGATGCTTAAGAACTTCTCCGGCATATGTGTATCGATATTCCAGCCTCCATAGGCAACGGCATCCGGAAATCTTTTTCCTTCCAGCAGGTCCTGCTCCTTCAGAACATAGTCTCCCACAATTCTTCTGCTCTCCCGTTTTCCGGGAAGGAAGCCGATCCAGGTAAGATCATAGTTCTCGGCATGATGATCGCCGCCGTTTTTGATATGATCCCAGATTCCGTATATAATTGCAAGCAGCTCATCCCGGATTTCTTCCGCTTCCGTAATCGTATTCCACTCGGTTCCGCCGATTTCCACCCACCAGTAGCCGGAGGTGATCTCCTTATGTCCCATCAGATCCTTTTCGGTATAGTGATGGGCATAAGAGGGCGGAGTGAAGGAAACCGGGGCCCCCGTATCCCGGGCGGCGAACAGAATGGAATTGCCCATGGTAACCGAATCACTCTCGAGTACCGCGTATTTCTCGCCAAATACATTCCTTCCTTCCCTTCCCGTCATACACCGCGCACCGGCCAGATAAGACAACGTTCCGTCTCCGGTACAGTCGATATATATCTTTCCCGTGAATTCAAAGGTTTTTTCCGTTGTCAGCTGTTTTGCCGTTATGGATTGGATTCGTTCCCCGTCCCTGCATACGTCATACATATGCGTATTCAGATACAAAGTCAGATTCTCCTGGAACTTCAGCTTTTCCCACATGATTGTATCGAATACAGGAAAGACATGATTGGGGTTTCTCTTCTTGTTCTCAAGCAGAATCTCCTCGAGGATTCCCGTTTCGCGGGAATCCTTCCTGCCCCCGTGGCAGGTGGCGCCGCAGATATGCATCCGAACCTCAGATCCGGCATTGCCGCCCGGCATCGGACGATCGTGGATCAGAGCTGTCTTCGCGCCGTGCCTTGCCGCCGACAAAGCCGCCGTAATGCCTCCGATGCCTCCTCCGACCACAATGACGTCATAGGTTTGTTTTAATGAATTCTCCATGGTTTACTCCTTTCTGTCCGGTTATTTCAGCCGGAACAGGCGCATTGTATTCTGGTACATTAATTTCTCGAACTGTTCCTTCTTAAGAAGGGTACGGAATTGATTCAGGTACACATCATAATATAAAGGATCCGCATAGGTATCCGTTCCGTTAATCGGGCTGTCCGTTCCGAACAGCAGTTTATCCTCTCCTCCCTGTTCCATGATGCGAAGCGCTGTCTCCGGCTTTACCCAGGCCGTGTCTCCGTACAGGTTCGGATAGGTAAGAATCAGGCGTACTGCCGCTTCGTTATCCGTCCTGAGTCCTAAATGCCCGAGGATGAAGATCCCGTTCGGATAGGCCAGCGCATATGCTTCCAGCTGTTCGGGTCCGGAAGCTTCATCCGCCGCTGTGTGGAACAGTACCGGTTTCCCGTATTTGGCGCCGAGCGCCGCATACCGTTCGATCCGTTCGTCGGAAATTGCCACTCCGGAACCGGCAGGATGAACCTTGATGCCGCATACCACATCCGGATTGTCAAGCAGCAGCCGTTCGAATTCGGGCGTCGCGCCCTCTTCTTCCGGTCTTGCCCACAGCAGAACCGAGATCCGGTCCGGATATTTCCTTGCGAACCGGATCGCCTTTTCATTGACCGCGCTCTGCAGATTTTCCCCCGGAAGTTTTTGAATTCCTTCAATATTCGACAGGATTACCCGGTCAATTCCGTAACGATCCATAGAAGCAAGAATCATGTCCTCCGGCATGTAATAATTATCCGTGATTCCCATATGTACATGGCAGTCAATGATCATAGATACCCGTTCTCCTTTATGAATTGCGCAAGCTCCTTTAATGCCCTCCATACTCTCTCATGCGGCGTATTATAATGAAACAGAAGAAAGGCATGCGTAACATCGGGAAGCAGGCGGATATCCGTCTTCACTCCGGCCTCCCGCAGCAGATAATGATAGCGCATGGATTCTTCCGGCTCCACGACCCGGTCCAATAGTCCGTGGTAAAACAGGATCGGCGCATTATCCTTTGTGATATGAAAGATCGGGGAGATCGCATATTCCCGTTCATATCTTGCGATCCAGTCCGGCACGTCCGTCCGGGCGATGATGTCCTCCGAATACATGGACTTCTTCCATTTCATTGTCAGATCAATCACACCGTTTACGCTGACCACATAATCCGCAAGCTCTTCCTTCCGGCACAGACGCGGAGAGGACAGACAGCAGGCCAGATGACCACCGGCCGACTCTCCGATTACGATCAGGTGATTCGGGTCAATCCCATAGGATGCCGCGTTCGCCCGGATATAGCGCATGGCGGATTTACAGTCGGCCAGGCAGTCTTCGATCTCATTTCCGTTCACGGCAAGGCGGTATTCCACCGAAAAGGAGGCCGCTCCAAGTCTTGCAAAATATGACATATGAGGTTTCATCACCGACGCGTCAGAGCCCTTCCATCCTCCGCCGTGAATCCATACAATTGCCGGAACCTGACCCTTGCTGCAGAAAGGAGCCTTATACAGAATTGTAAGTCCGTGTTCATCTTCCGGAACACGGATTCGCTCAAAGTCCTCGTCCGCCAGAATTTCATCCAGTAATGTTTCATCCGTCATCCTATCTCTCTCCCTTCTTATACGGATTCCTTCTCCATAACCCGGATTGTAACGGTAATTCCTGATGCCGCGTCTGATATCTTAAGCGGCGCCGCATGCAGTCCGGGAACGTGGTTATAGATTCTTAACGCTTCGGGCGAATCAAAGGGCTGGGAAGCCGTAATGCTGACGATACAGGTTTCCTTTTCGATTTCACAGACAGCTCCCTCGATTCTTATATGATCCCGGACCGACGCAACGGCGGGCAGATACACGGACAGTCCGCTGCTGTTATGCAGCCATGTGATTTCCGTCCTGTCGGTAAAGAACCGAACCCTCTTTTGAAACCGGATCCGCTTTTCTTCGGGAATTTCGGCACATTCATCCGACAGGTATCCCTCGATTTCATAGGTATTTCCGCCCAGATTGCGGATTACGGCTTCTTTATCCATAATATCCGCAAGCGCCGTAATTTCTCCCATCGTCCGGATAACCGGCGTCACTTCAATATTATTCCGGTATTCGCCCAGATCCTTCTGAAGCCTTACCGTCAGAGGGGTATCGGCTCCGTCCCTGTGGCGCTGCGTATTCATAATTTCATACCGTTCATATCGGGTCATGCTTGATACGAAGATGGGGCCGGACAGACGGTGGTACAGAAGGCTGACTGCGCCTCCGCTTGGAGCGCAGTATTGCTTCTCCCCGCAGTCATAGCCTGTAATCGTGGCGCGCCAGTCTCCGAAGACGGCAAGATACGTATCCGTTTCAGGATAATAACGGCTCTCCGGAAGACCGTGCCAGGGAAGCCTTCCGCACACATAATGAGTCTTTTCCATCCATTCCAGAACTCCGGCAAGTCCTGCCGCATGCGTAAAGGTATGATGAATACAGGGCGACTCCCCGCGCTCATATGTTTCAGGCCCGCCGAAGAGCAGTCCCTTGTGCGTACAGGCCGCAAGCAGCTTTAGATTCTGTTCAGCCGCGGCCGCAAATTCTTCTTCATACGGGGACAACAGAAACAGTCCCAGGGCGCAGCCGTCGGAAGTCCTGCTGCCCCAGTAGGTCCATTTATCCATCCTTGTACAGAAGCTTTCGTCGATACCGCCGTCCGGCAGAATAAAATTCAGATGAGCTCTGGCCGTTTCTACGAGGGCCTTTGTCATCAGACCGTCGTTTGACGATGCCGCGTATTCCGCAAGAAGGGGGATGGTTTCCTCCAGATTATAGGCAATATCAACCGGATGGCATCCTTTCCTGCTTAGTTCGTTACGCGTTTTCCCGCCTTCCCCGAATATCAGGTGATTCGCCGTCATGAAGTTTAACATGGAATGCGCATATTCCCTTGCGCGAATCCGGTAATCCTCCCTGCCGTACAGCTTTCCTCCAAGCTCCAAGGCGCAGGCGGCTCCCGCGACATAATTAATGTTTCCGCTTTCTATATCAAAAACATGATATATGTAAGAAAGAAAGCCCTGCAAAATTGTATCAAGCTTCCGGAAATGTTCTTCCGATAAAAGCGTTCCGTAAGGATATGCTTTCGCAAAACAGACCGCCGCGAATACGGTTGTGCCCTTCCATTCGCACATTCCGTCATTGACATAACCGCCGTCTGGCTGACTCATATTCACAGACCAGTCAATCAGTCCCTCGGCGCAGCGGATATATTTTGGATTCCCGGACTTCTCGGCAAGATACAGCAGGGGATATACCGCGCCGTGGCACCTGCCGTGAACGGCGGCGCAGGCCGGGCAGAGCAGAGCCCCTCTGATTTCCGGATCCGGAATCTGTGTGATCTGATGCGCGGCAAGCCCGTCACACCATTTTTTTAGTAAATCAATATATTCCTCCATATCGTTCCTCCCTTTTTGACGCAGTCAGCTCTTATCCCGTTCATAGACCGGAAATACGGTCAGCCTTGCGTGAGCCGTCCCGTACGGAACCAGAGTGATCCAGGTCTCCTCTCCCGCATGCGTCTTCACGAATTCCTCAGACGGAAGGGGCGGAGTCAGAACCAGCTCTTTGGTTACGCTGCTTGCTCCAAGCTCAATCATGGTATCATCGACTTTTTCCTCAGAGGAGGGATCGATGCTGATTTGTGTATGGATACACTCGTATCCGGGAAGCGTCCTTGCCGGAATCCGAATCTTTAGAGGCTGCGTATCCCACCACGGCAGAGGGGTTTTTTCTCCAAACCGGATCACGGCGCCTTCCCCGTTATAATCACGGGCCACACAGAACGCAAAGCTTGCCTGCGGATATACGTTATAAGCGGGAAATTCCTCTGTCTGCCGTTTCTCTTCCGGATCGATTTCAAAGCGTTCCTCAAGCGCCAGGGTCAGAAGCAGCGGACCAAACGTAAAATATCTTCCGCCGTCTGCGCTTTCGTGGCCCCGGACCTCCATGGGCAGTGTCAGGCAGAAGAGATCCCCGTCAGACAGAGCTCCCTTGGTCCGGAAGAATCCGTTCTCAGGCCTTAAGTCTTCTGCCCCGGAATACAGAATCTTTCCATTTTTCTTCAGCACCGCCATCCCGCACCATTCCGGAATCCGAAACAGAAGGGAGGTTTTTACGGGCTCCTTACAGGATACGGATACGGTTATGGTGTCCGAGAACGGGTATCTGCCCTTCTGAGTCAGGGTGAAACCGTCGCCCAGATACCGGCTCTCTCCATACAGCGCAAGCACAACCCCGTCTTGCGTCTCCATATACATTCTGGCGGCATAATTCGGGAAAATGCGGCCTACGTTGCCGATGCAGCATTCCGGATAGTGATGCGGCTGGTATGCGAATCTTGGCGTATTCCTGAAATTAACCGTATGAGTCGAATTCCTGGCTGCCAGAACCTGATTTGGTGAAGAGAAATATTGGATTGTCCTGAAATCAGGTCCGATTGCTCCAAATGCAGCATTCAGACATGCCCTCTCGATTCGATCCGCAAAGTCTGCCCTGCCCGTTGCCATCAGAAGATACCCCATGCTCCAGGTGTAATCCGCTATATCACAGGTTTCATGCGCCTGAAGCGAATCATTTCCCAGCGTAAATTCACAGCTGGAATGAACGCCGTCGGGAAGCATGAACCAACGATCAATCTTTTCGTAGGCGCGAAGGGAGGCCTCGAGATATTTTTCGTCTCCGGTATACAAATAAAAGATTGCCGGGAGCTTTGCCTGTTCGTTATAAGTCACGCCGTGCTGATTCGGCTTCTGGTCCGACATCAGGAAGTCAAACGAGCTGTCATTCTCCGCATACTGCCGGTTAAAGCCTTCATACGCCTGAACGGCGAGCGCAAGCAGCTCTTTGTCCCCTGTCAGCTCATACAGCTTCAGCATGCTTTCCGTGTTCACTACCTCACGGAAGCAGGTATAATCACTGGTACCGGTCTTATAATGAGCGGCCATGGCGGCATACAGCTCTTCGGGAGTGAATCCGGAGAACTCCTCTCCCGCCTGCGCAAGCGCGATTAAGGCGCGAAACAGAATGGCATGCGGCCACTGATTCCGTTTTCCCGGCTGTTTCAGTTCCTCCGGTCCGATGAACCCGTCCGCGGCATTTTCAAGCGCTCTTTTTATCTGATCCTTTACCTTTCCGTACACTTCCTGATCCTCCAGAAGGATGGATAAGCGGATCATAGAATCGATCCAGTAAGCGGTCTGTTCATAAGGCCACCATTCCTGATATCCTCCGTCGGTCAGCCTCTTTAATCCCCAGCAATGCTCCTGATAGGGATACCCGATCTCATCCAGATGTCCGGGCATCCCGTTTTTCTGGGCAAGAAGAACCTCTCTTAAGATTCCTTCCGGACGAACCTTTCTTAGGCCGCACTCCCGGAACCGGCGCCGGGAGATTTTTGTCTGTTTCATAGGTACCTTACTCCTTTTTCATATATCCTGTAATCCGTCCGTTTTTCTTCCGGAACAATATCGGCCTGTGTTACATGCCCGTCCTCCCAGGCCAGGTTCAGCACGGCGTCTCCCTTCAGCGCAATTCCGGTCAGCCGCCCGCTGCTCCATTCGGGAGGAAGCGCGGGCAGAAGATGAATCTCATTTCCGTACTGCCCGATAAGCATCTCCAGGATTCCGGAGCAGACGCCGAAATTACCGTCGATCTGGAACGGCGGATGAGCGCACAGAAGGCTGATATAAGAACCGCCTCCTCTCATCTGCTGCCCGGAATCAAAGACCGGACGCAGCTGCATATCAAGCATCTTTAATGCCTGTCTGCCGTCTTTCAGCCTTGCCCACAGATTCAGCTTCCAGGCCAGGCTCCATCCGGTTCCTTCGTCGCCTCTTTTGATCAGGGTTTCCCTGCAAGCCTTTGCCAAAGATTCATCCTCTTTTCTCCACGGATTAATTTCCTCCCCCGGATACAGCCCGTACAGATGTGACATATGCCGGTGTCCGGGTTCTGATTCCGGATACTCTTTGTCCCATTCCAGAATTCTGCCGTCACTTCCGACGGTAAGCCCCGTAAGATCGGGAAGAAGGATCCGGATCCTGTCCGCAAGAGGGGAATTCATGGACAATGCGTCCAATGCGCGCAGATATAAGGTAAATACGTCCTTTACAATGGACATTGTCATGGCCGAAGTATCGCTCAGAGAAACTCTCTCCCCTCCGTCGTAGAAACTGTTCTCCGGAGAGGTGGACGGTCCGAGGATCCACTTTCCGTCCTTCTGAATCAGAAGAGATTCATAGAATTCGGCGCATCCTTTAAGAACCGGCAATACGGTTTCATTTAAAGCGTCAATGTCATTTGTATATTCATACCATTCATACATGCTTCTTGCGAGCCATCCGCCGGACATCGGCCACAGCCCCCATTTTCCGCAGTCCGCAATCAGATTAGTGGACGGCCAGGAGGTACACCAGACGTCGGAGGCGTGATGACTTGCAGACCCCTTTGCCCCGTAATATCGGGCGGCGGTATCCCTGCCGTTTTTCGCCAGAGCCTGTGTGAAAGAAATCAGCGGCTCCATGCACTCGAACAGCCCGAGCCTTAAGGCCGGCCAGTAATTCATTTCCGTGTTGATATTTAACGTATAATTCGATGACCACGGCGCTAACAGCTTATCATTCCAGATTCCCTGAAGATTTGCCGCCCGCGTGCCTTTCCTCGAGCACGAGATCAGCAGATATCTGCCGAAATGGAACAGCAGCTCATACAGCCCCTTATCTCTTTGTTCCCCGTGGCGCTTCAGCCGCTCTCTTAAAGGTTGAAGCGCCATTCCGCTGCCGGTCAGGGAAAAGGAGGTCAGCCCGTAAAGGGAGCGGTAATCGAAGATATGAGCCATCCTGACATCCTCTTCCTTTTTTTCGGAGAGCCGTTTCATATCCGCGGCGCAGGCATTCTTATATTCCGCCCCGTGAAGCGCCGGATGGCGGTCGGGCCCTGCGAAGCTGGTTCGGACGGTAAGATACAGGACGGCTTTTGTTGCATGCTTCACGACAAGCTTTCCGCTTTGTTCTTCAAGCGTGCCGTCCGCTGCGACTACCTTGAGAATACATCGGAACGATACGCCCTGCTCCTGCGGATGTTCGGAATAGATCAGGCTCTGATCCGTATATTTTTCCCCGTAGGGAGCCCGGCAGACCGGACAGATTCCGTCCAGTATCAGTTCCCCTTTCCCGTCCGACGTACAGGTATGGCGCAGCCGGCACTCAAGGCCGGCCGAAAAGGAAAGCTTTCCCGGGACATCGCATGTCAGACTGATGACGGCTCCCTGATCCGGCCTGCTGACATACAAATTACGGCGATAGCATACATTGCCGGCCTGATACCCGATTTCACATTCTGCCGCATTCAGGTAAAGGATTCTTCTGTAATTTCTGTACTCCTCTTCGTGATCCATGGACAGGATCAGATCCCCCAGCGGAAGATATGGCTGTATGAGAGAATCGCCGAAGTTTTGTTCCAGGAGTACCTGCGCCTCTTTCCTTTTTCCCTCCGCTACAAGTTTTACCGCCTGGTTATAATATTCTGCCATTCCTTCTCTGGTACTCTGTACCGGATATCCTGCCCAGAGCGTATCTTCATTCAGCCCGATTTTCTCCCGGGTTACGCCTCCCGGAACCATAAGACCGATTCGTCCGTTCCCGAGCGGCATCCCTTCCGGCCAGCTTCCGGCCGGTTCCTTATGCCAGATGATCTGCTCCGGCTCCTCCTCCCAGGAGACCGTAAGCTCCTTTTGATTCCCCGTTCCGAAATCAACCGGGACAACGGCAAGCCCGTCATACAGGTATTGGAGAGACACCACGGTTCCGTCAAGACGTACTGTAAGCTTTCCGGCTGCCTCTCGGCGAACCCGGAGCCGCAGCCTTGCATGCCCGTATCCGGACAGCCGGACGGACAGGCCGTTCTCCGCCAGGGAGTAATCCGTCAGTCTGATTCCGATTCCGTCCACAATGGAGACCGGATAGGGATTGCTCCCGGTGCGGTACACGGTAATCTCCGGGAATTCTCCCGACAAATCCGCATCGGACTCTGCGGCCGACAGCAAATCGGCCGGCAGTTTATTCGTCCCTTCCACTTCAAAGGTTCCTGCCGTTATATGACTGATATAAGGTCCGCTTCCCTTCATCCGGATAATATACTGCCTGTCTTTATAATGAAATCCGTACAATTCCATTTCTTCTCCCTCATAGGGATAGAAGGTCAGTCCGCCCGCATCCGCATCCGCTCCGACGACCGCATGGACGGCAGCCTGATACCAGCCGCGCATGGAATAGGCATGCCAGGTGCCGTTCTGACAGTTCCAGTTATCAAGAGCAGGCGTTTTTGTATTCACATAACAGGAGATTCCCTCCGGACACAGCAGCAGATCCGTCCAGTAAGAGACCCATGAGATCCACTTCTCGATCAGCTCCCGATGATTGAACTGATTGATCAGCCTTGCGAAGTATTCTCCTGTGACCGGCCACCAGCAGTGCAGCTGATTGGCATCCAGATCATAGGCCCGGCACCAGGCCGGAATCTCCCTAAGGCCGCAGTCTGTTACAATATGCCTGCAGAAGAAGGTAAGGGCATCCTCATTCATCGGATCCGCCAGATCCTTTAAGAAGCTGTTCTCCCATTTCATGGAATTCGCGTTATAGACATCTCTCTTCTGAAATGTCTTAGAATCAACGGAGCATGCGATATACTTTACATCCTCGTCATAAAACAGCTTCATAAAGTTCTTTTCCATACGCCCGGCAATCTCTCCTGCCCTGGCGGATTCCTCTGCCTCTCCCATGACGCCCGCAAGCACCTCCATGGAACGGGCGGCGCAGTAAAAGACGGTATTATTGAATCCGCTGATATCATCACCGGTCTCGCCAAGCAGCGCCCGGTGATCCGGAAACAGAGAGGTTCCCGTACCAAACCCGGTATCTCCTGCCTCGGCTTCGCACATACGATCAAAAATCGATGCGGCGAACGGATAGAATTCATCAATCGTTCCTCCGTTCGAATAATACAGGTAAAGCAGCGTAAGGTACATTCCCTGCGCCGGCAGCGGCGCGGGATCCGTTCCCTTCATATCTCTTGAGAAGGCATGCGCGATTCCGTCTTCATTTGCGCAGTCTTTGTAAAAGGCCAGCATATCTCTTAAGAATTCCGTATCCCCCCAGTAGGCGGCCGCGTCGTTTGAGGTCATACCGTCCCAGCCCCAGACCCAGTAATAGGTGGACTTCGCGCGGATTGCCCCCGGATACGACTGGATCTTAAGAGATTCGTGATACATGGGCGCAAGGGAAAAGAAACGGTTTAAAGCCGGATAGGGACTGACCAGAACCGGAGCGCGCTCTGCAACCCGGGCATAGCGCGCCTGCTGTCCGGCATAGGCCTCCTGCCACCCGCCGAGCATTCCAGTAAAGCGGGCTCTTGCGTTTGCCTGATTCGTGTCAAATGCAAAGATCAGAATACAGGACTGCCCCGGCTGCAGGGGCTTTCCTGTCAGACGGTACTTATAATTACGCTCGCTCCGCTGTATGGAAAGCTCCTGATTCGAACCGATACACAGTCCGAAGGTTCCGCCGTCTTCCTCCGTAAAGCCTCCGATCAGGCAGCCGCCGTCTTCCTTCCAGGAATCCCAGGTCCGTTTTACGCCGTTCTTATAACGAACGTCGCCCGCCGGTTGCGGAGTCAGGAAAGAGGCTTCATAGAATTCCGCCTGAAGCCGGAACGCCACGCCGGCTTCGCACTGCCCATCCGGCACGGTCAGCCGAATCAGGATACAATCTCCGAGTACGGCCTGGCAGTATTCAAAGGAATGTCCTGCCGCTTCCCAGATTCCCTCAAAGCCGAACGGAAGCAGGCGGGTATGCTTTAAAGACTGGGAATACAGCTCATTTCCTTCGCGAAGATAGAACCGGATGCCTCCCCAGAATTCCGGATACACAATCCGGAAGCTTCCTGAAGTGGCTGCGTTAAAATAGTCAATCGAACGAATCCCTGTCTCGTCAATCTCACAGGCGACCCGTTCATCCACAAGATACCGCGGCAGCAGCGGTATCCCGTCTTCACACAGAATCATTCCCTTTTCAACGGTATAGTCAGCCATTTCTCCTCCCTTTATAACACGACCGGCGGGGTGCCGGTGAATTCACATTCCCCATACAATCCTTCTACAAAGGTCTTCATACAGATATCACAGTAGTAAGAATTGACGAAGGTCTCTGCGGTTTCAAAGAAATCCTTATAAAAATACGGGGATCCGAACGAAACAATTACCGTTTTGTCCCGATCAAAGCTGAGGGCGGAATGGGCGCTTACATTATCCTTCAGGAACAGATGAGTCGGCATATTATGAGGGTTGAGCATGCAATAGACAATAAGATCATAATCCCTGTCAACCTCGGTATGAAAATCCTTAAGATAATTGTCCCAGTTCCGTACAATACTGACATCCGCTCCCCGTCTTCGGAATTCCTCTGCAAGAAGCGCCGTCTTCGCGAACCTGGAATCATCCGGCGTGATGCCGACAAGCCTAACCTTTTTGATCCGGTCTTTCTTAAGAGGGATCAGATTCAGCTCGTTGTTGATCAGGCAGGTTCCTTTTACGGCAAGCTCCTTAGCCGTTTCTTCGGCCAGCCGCGTATACTCCTCATGGATCCCCGGCTTAACGGGTTTTATCCTGGACTTTAATCGAATGACTCTTGAGACCGCATCCTCTACCCGCTCCATCGGGATCCTTCCCTGGCGCACCGCCTCCTCAATTGCCGCAATCGTCCGCAGATGCGGCCACAGCAGCATATCGGATCCGCAGGCATAGGTATTTACCTCGGATACGTCCCGATCGTCATACCACCGGACAAAGCCGCCCATATCAAGCGCGTCCGTTATGACCGTTCCACGGAAACCAAGTTCGCCTTTCAGCAGACCCGTAATCAGATCCTTTGACAGTGTAGCCGGAGGATAGTGCCCCTTAAACGCATCCGTCTGATAAGCCGGAAGGGAAATATGTCCAACCATTATAGAAGCAATATCTGCTTCTATGGCAGCCCTGAACATGGCTCCCGACTTATTAAGCCATTCTTCCCTTGAGAGAGAATTACAGCTGGTGACAATATGCTGATTCCGGTAATCTATGCCGTCCCCCGGAAAGTGCTTGCCTGTTGCAAGCAGTCCGTTCTCCTGAAATCCCCGGATAATCTGCCTGAGAAGCGGGATTGCTCTGTCCGGATCATCCCCAAGCGATCGGGTTCCTGTAATCAGATTCAGCCGGTTTATATTCAGATCACAGACCGGAGCAAATGTCTGATTAATTCCTATGGAAGCTGCCTCAAGCGCGCAGACTCTGCCGAATTCATATGCCAGCCTTTCGTCTCCTGACGCTCCCACGGCCATCTCGGGAGTAAGCACGGTAAACCCTTTGACTGCTCCTCCGATCCCGTTCTCTCCGTCGGCAGCCACCAGAAGCGGATAGCGGGAATTTTCGCGGTATTCCGAGATGATTTCCATGATACGTTCTCTGTCATCCTTTGCCTCCCGGATCACTTCGCCGCCTACGAAGATACCTCCGACCGGATATTCGGAAAGAAAATTTTTTATACTTCCGAACTGCTTTTTATGCTTGTCTGGATTTGCCTGTACAATCATACTCTGACAGATTTTTTCGTGCAGTGATAATTCCGTTTGATTCATCGCTTCCTCCTCTATATGTAGTAGTTTGTTTTCTTTGAATTCATTATAGACCAGCAAAAGGGCAGACGCACTATTAAATATTTTACTTCCTTTAGAATTTAAAACTTTTTTCAAAAAAGACGCCGTCCGGGATTCGTAAAACACCATAAATCCCGGACGGCGTCTGCTACTTCAGTTTCCTTATCCCTTGATTCCTGAACGATCCATACATTCGATGAAGAACTTCTGGCATACGATGAACAGGATCATCAGAGGGGCGACAGTCATGAACAGGCACGCCATGCCTTCCGCACGGCTTTGCATCTCCTCAATCTGATCCACCGTATTCTGCAGCTCCATCAGCCTTCTTGTATAAGGCATCAGCGGCTGTACATTAACGGTATTTAACAGCATGTTCGATATTACCGTATCATTCCAGTAGAAGATCATGGAAAGCAGGAATTCCGTTACGAATACCGGCTTCGCGTTCGGAATAATAATTCTCAGATAGATTCCGAAACGACTGCATCCGTCTACCTTGCCCGCGTCCTCCAGATCCTTCGGCATTCCCTTAAAATACTGCCGGAACAGGAAGATGTACAGGCCGGAACGAAGTCCTACGCCAAACGCGGCCGGGATATAGTATACCCAGTTTGTATTCAGCAGATTGACGGTAAGCGGCTCCCCTGTAATAAGGCCGATTAGCCTTCCAATCCCGAGGAAATCGAAGGCCTGATAATCCAGGTACATCGGAATCTGGGCTGTCTGGATCGGAACAATAATTGTCATGATTACCATGGCAAATACCAGTCCGTTCCCCTTGAACCGGTATCTGGCAAGCCCGTATCCTACCAGCGGGCAGACCAGCATCTGCAGAGCCGTGCTGATTGTGGATATCGAAACGGTAATTCCCAGATGATGCGCATAATCAAAATAGCGCAGAGCACTTGTAAAATTGGTAAAGGTCGGATTCTTCGGAATCCATACGGTGCTTTCATTATATAAGTCAATCGGCCTGCTTAAAGCGGTTGACAGCATCGTCATAACCGGATAGATCATCAAATAACTGATCCCTGCCAGCAGCAGGTATCTGCAGACCTTAAAAATAAGCTTCCCGCCTTCCTGCGCGATTTTATTCACCGGAATTTTTACAGCTTTTTTTCTTACAGTCTGAATCCATTCTAATTCCATAATAACCTCCATTCCTGCCCGCTAATGACAGATTGAATCTTAATCCAGATAAATGACCCGCTTCGCAACCAGACGGTATACCACAAAGACAAAGGCAAATACCACCAGGGAGTACATCCATGTCTGCGCGCAGGCATAATGAATCTGCTCTCTCATATTCTGCTCTACCAGTTCAATGACCTGATTGGTTGAACTGTTGAACTGATCAATAATGGTATAGATCAGGCAAAGCAGAATGGTAGGCGAGAGCATCGGGAAGGTAATCTTCCAGAAGGTCTCCCACTTGGTTGCCCCTTCCAGTTTGCATACCTCGTACAGGTAACTGGGGATCGACTGAAGCCCGATAATAAACAGAATAATCTGAATTCCGGATTTCCAGGAAATATCAAAGATATTATTAATGTAATATTGAATTTTTCCTGTTATTGAAGACGATATTCCGAAATTCGCCATAAGCTCCGTCAGCAGGGTCTGCATGCCGTCGCCAAGCACCATATAGGAATTATTTGATTCAAACAAGCTTGCAACCATACCCTTTCGTTGAAGAAGGAACAGAATAACGCCGGTTCCGAAAATAACCGGAAGGAACATGGCGCTCCGGAAGAACAGCCTTCCGACAAATTTTTCGTTCAGCAGAAGCGCAATAAACATGCTGAAGAACATGATGATCGGAATATTCCAGAGAATCGTCCCAATACTCCCCGTAAACCGCTTCACGAAATCCGCGTCAGAAAACAGCGCATATTCATAATTGGAAAACCCGACCGACTCCATCTCAATTCCCGCCTGAGACACGGAAACATCATGAAAGGAATAAATGATCGAAGTTACCATCGGCTTTGCAAACAGGAAGATAAAACCGATGAGGAACGGCAGGACAAACAAATATCCTGTAATATCGTCTTTTGTAAAAAAATGACCGCGCTTTTTCTTTTTTTCTTTTACTCTGGCCATATAAATCCTCCATTTCCGCACCGTCACTGTGCATACGCAAAACTTCGCGGTTCAATGCTGATTTCACCGTACCGGTATGTGTCGTCCGAGTAATTGACGTATACCCGGATATTACCTTCATATGTCGTCTCGAATACTTCTTCGGCAAGCTTTCTGTGCCCCGTAATCTGCTTTCCGGCTATTAGATTCATCAGATCGATGGAATCCTGATATTCCTGTATGGCAGTATCAATCCAGTAATCAAAGCTTGTTGATACCAGATCGTTATATTCGGTATCAACAAGGGAAATCACATCGCCTGCTATCCAGGTATAACTCAGATTACACCCTGTTTCCAGCGCCTTGAGATAATAATAATGGTAATCCGCTTCCAGATTAAAGGACGGTGCTCCCATTGCGATGTTGCCACGAAGAACCATCTGATAAAACGGGATACTTTCATCCGTAATATCGTAGTCGCTGAATTCAAACGAAACATTCCGGATTACATCCACATACGGAAATGTATAAGCGTTGCCCCCTTCTACCATAACATAATCAAAGATTCCGGCAGCTTCCGAAAGCATCTCCTGCCAGATAGAAAGGCTGTCCTGGCGGTAGGTCGGGGCATCCTGATTATAATCCGAATACAGGGTGGAACCGATGGATGCCGCAGAGTAGTTTGTAAGCCCCGAACGGACTGCGGATTCAAAGAATTCGCCCGTTATTTTAGGGAGAAGGGAGGGTTTTAGCAGGCTCCAGCGGGTCTGTTCCAGCGCTTTGTTCAGATTCAGACTGTACTGATACTGAAAGGAGTAGGAATCATAGAAGGATACGGAAGCATCCCGGTTGACTTCATAAC
>DVNP01000106.1 GCA_018714285.1 Candidatus Caccomorpha excrementavium
TTCATATTATCGGAGCACCCTTGCAGCCCCTGATATCCGACATTACCCTCAAGTGAAAAATCCCGGGAACCAGCCAGATATCAGCCTTCCCGGGATTCTTCGCCCTTCTTTGTGAAATGGACCTGAGGGGAGTCGAACCCCTGTCCGAAAGCCCATCCATCGCAGCATCTCCCATTACAGTCGGTCATTTGTGCGATCTGCAAAACCAGGTTTGCCTCCGCTGTTCCCTCTGCCGGACGATGACAGACAATCTTCCGGTTTTGGTAGCTTCATGAATCTTTTATTCCCTCAAAGCTTTGGGAACAAAGTGCCCCGCAAGGATGATGCCGGATTCTTAAGCAGCGGGTGGCTTAAGGCCGACAAGCTGCAATTAAGCAGCTAACGCTAAATTATCGTCTGCGTTTAATTTTAAGTCCAGGTTTTTACGTGGTCCCGGCCCACGAATGGCTTCCGCAACTTCAAAACCCCCGTCGAAACCAGTACAAGCCCTAAGCTGGTTTGTTACAGACGCTTATTTATTGTAGCATAAATCGTTCATTCTGTCAACTGTATCAGAACCCTTTTTCTATGGATGATTTTCGGATGCTTCCAAACAATTTTAAAAAGTTTTTCATACTAAAATTGAGCTTTAAACGGTATTTTAATTCGGGATTCTTAGTGAGATATTAACAAATAATTGAATGATCTATAAGAATATAAAAAAATTTAATATTTTAGAACTTGTAAAATTGTGTTAAATATGATACGATAGACTATATTCTTTTCTTTAACAGAGCAGACGGTGTATCTATCCATATGCAGAATATAACATATAACGGTGTTTATCGGCGGCGAATTCTCCCGTTAGAATTTCATCTACTTATTAATAATGTATTTTAACCAAAGGAGGTAATCTATATGCATAATAATCCATTTTCGGAAATTACGCCTGAAATCCTGCGTCTTACGAATCTGTGTACCAAAAACGGGGCGATTGATCCTTCTCTTTACGGAAAATATGATGTAAAGCGCGGACTGCGTGACATTAACGGCAAAGGAGTTCTTGCGGGTCTGACAGAGATTGCAGAGGTGCGTTCCTATACAATTGTAGATTCAGAGATGATTCCCTGCGAGGGCAAGCTGTTTTACCGCGGTGTTGATGTGGAGGAGATTGTAGGCGGATTTATCCGGGAGAAGCGGTTCGGGTTCGAGGAAACGGCCTATCTGCTGCTGTTCGGCGAGCTGCCGGACAAAGATGAGCTTGCTTCGTTCCAGAAGCTTCTCGGGGAATACCGTTCTCTCCCTACCAGCTTTGTGCGTGATATTATCATGAAGGCCCCCAGCAGCGATATGATGAATACGCTGGCCAGAAGCGTACTGACGCTATACTCCTATGATGACAGAGCGGATGATATTTCGATTCCCAATGTACTTCGCCAGTGTCTGCAGCTGACTGCTCTGTTCCCGTTATTATCCGTATACGGTTATCAGACATATCGTCATTATCATGACGGTCAGAGCCTGTTTATTCATACGCCGGATCCGAATCTGTCCACGGCCGAGAATATTCTTCATCTTCTGCGTCCGGACAGCCGGTATTCGGAGCTGGAAGCGAAGATTCTGGATGTGGCGCTTGTACTCCATGCCGAGCATGGCGGCGGCAATAACTCTACCTTTACAACGCATGTTGTGTCCTCCTCGGGAACGGATACATATTCCGCAATTGCGGCGGCGATCGGCTCCTTAAAGGGTCCAAAGCACGGTGGCGCGAATATCAAGGTTGTAAGGATGTTTGAAGATATGAAGGCTGTATTGACCGACTGGGAGGATGAGGATCAGGTGCGGGCTTACCTGAAGGCTCTGCTTCATAAGGAAGCCTTTGATCACGCGGGGCTGATCTATGGTATGGGCCACGCGGTGTATTCTCTGTCTGATCCGCGCGCGAATGTATTCAAGAAGTTCGTAAAGAGCCTTTCCGAAGAAAAGGGGCTGGATAAGGAATTCAAGCTGTATTCTCTCGTGGAGCGTCTTGCTCCGGAGGTAATTGCCGAAGAGAGGCGGATCTACAAAGGGGTCAGTGCGAATGTTGATTTTTACAGCGGGTTCGTATATCGGATGCTGGATCTTCCGTTGGAACTGTATACGCCGATTTTTGCGATTGCGCGTATTGCGGGCTGGAGCGCGCACCGGATTGAGGAGCTGATTAACGCGGGTAAGATTATCCGTCCGGCATATAAGAGTGTGGCTTCGCATAAGGAGTACATTCCGCTGGATGAGAGATAGGAGCGGAACGAATGACGGCAGAGGAGGCCGCGCGGCTGCGCATCTCCTCTGCTTTTCTTACGTCACCGTATTGGAATGAGGATTGGCATGAAGAATGGTATGGAGGAAGAAGCCCTTTACCGGGCGGGAATAGACTATTTGCTTGACTGGTATGATTTGAATCAGAGGATCCTGCCGTGGCGGCAGAATCCGAAGCCCTATTATGTATGGATCTCGGAGATTATGCTTCAGCAGACAAGGGTGGAGGCTGTGAGACGGTATTTTGAACGGTTTATCGCCAAGCTGCCTGAGGTCGGAGCGCTTGCCGCCGTATCGGAGGATTTGCTGTTCAAGCTGTGGGAAGGGCTGGGGTATTATACGAGAGCGCGCAACCTGAAAAAGGCGGCAGAGATTATGGTGCGGGATTACGGGGGCGAGGTGCCGGGGGATTACAAGATTCTGCTTTCGCTTCCGGGGATTGGCAGCTATACTGCGGGAGCCGTCGCATCGATTGGATTCGGTCTTCCGGAACCGGCTGTGGACGGCAATGTGCTCCGGGTCATGAAACGGATGGCCGGAAGCTTTGACGATATCTCAAAGGCATCCGTGAAGAAGCGCCTGGAGGAGCAGATCCGGGACATGATACCAAAGGACAGGCCGGGAGATTATAATCAGGCGCTTATGGAACTGGGAGCGACGGTATGTATCCCGAACGGGAAGCCGTTATGTGAAGCCTGCCCGGTCATGCATCTTTGCCGGACGTTCTACAGCGGCGCATGGCAGCAGATACCGGTGAAGGCGGCAGGAAAAAAGGAGAGGCAGATTCGGGAGCGGACTGTTTTTGTCCTGAAGAGGGAGGATCGTTACGGAATCAGAAAGCGTGAAGAGAAGGGACTGCTCGCCGGATTGTGGGAGCTTCCGGGTACAGAGAACAGATTAGGCATAGAGGAAGCCGGGAATTATCTGAAGAAGCTGGGGTATGCCGTGAAAGACATGACCCCGCTTGGAGAAGCAAAGCATATTTTTTCTCATATGGAATGGCATATGACAGGATATCTGGCCGATCTGGGGGAGGACGAAAAGACAGAGTCCGCGGGGAATCCGGAGTTTGTAAAGGATTCGGAAGCGTACGGGGAAGGGATCCCCGGAGTGTGCTTCTTTCACGGGGAGGAAATCATAAGGAAGTATTCCCTGCCTTCCGCGTTCGATGCTTATAAGAAGCAGTTTCTGAAAGAGAAGGATGACCAAGACAGCGAATTCTAGACGATTTACGGATCTTCGCTGATTATTAATTCCCTTCGGCAGAAGGCAAGGAATTTCTGTACGGCTTCATTCGGCGCGGCAGTCCTGATATGGGCAAAGCCGATTTCCCGTCCGGGGATCGGATGCTTCAGAGGAATTTCAAGGAGAGCGCCGGAATCCAGATCCGCTTTTATGAATTCCCGGATGACGCAGGCGATCCCAAGGCCAATCCGGGCGAAATCAATCAGCAGATCCATATTGCTGATCTCTAAAAGCTGTCCGGCCGTAATCCGCTGCTGCGTGAGATAATCGTCAATGTGCTGTCTTGTGATATTCTGCTCGTCCAGCAGCATGATATTGGCTTGCGCGAAAAGCTCGGGTATGGAAAAGTCCTGGACAAAACGTCTGCCGGATCGCAGGCAGAGATTGTCAAGGTAGGGCTTTGCCGCGACGAAGATATCTTCAATTCCTCCAAGGGAATAGAATTCGAACGGTTTTATTCTGGCCGGCCTTCCGATCAGTCCGATATCGATGCTTCCGCTCTCCAGGAGAGAAAGGGTATGCAGGGTGGACTGGCACTGAATTGAGATCCGGATATGAGGATACAGGGAAATGAATTCCTTCAGGTAAGGCAGCAGAATGTATTTGCACAGGGTTGTGCTGACGCCGATGCGGATATGTCCGATTCCGAGCGTCGTAATCTGTCGGAGACTTTCCTCGCCGCGGCGCAGCTCCTCGAACGCGCGGCCGGTATATTCATACAGCAGCCGGCCTTCTTCAGTCAGCTTCACGCCTCGGGAATTCCTGGTGAACAGCCGGACATTCAGGCCTGCTTCAAGCTTCGCGATAGCCTTGCTAATCGCGGGCTGGCTGATGTAGAGTTCTTTCGCGGCCTGCGAGATGTTGCCGGTTCCGGCGACGGTATTAAAGATCTGATAGGCAGAGAGAGAATGTTCCTGATTCATGAAGGCTCCTTTCGGCAGATACATGAACGGACTGCTCAGGCGGATTCCGGGATGTTTTTGGACGGTGTAGTCCGGATAAGCCGGAAGCAGTCTGTCTGATAACAACAGGTTATAATATATATGCATAATATGTATTTCAATTATAGCAGGAGCTGTGTTATAATTGCAATACAAATTTAAGAAAGCTGGTGTAAGTAATGGAATATAAGGTCACATTAATTCCCGGAGACGGAATCGGACCGGAAATCGTAAGGGAAGCGAGGAAAGTGCTTGATAAAGTCGGAGAACGCTTCGGGCATACGTTTCATTATACCGAGATCCTGATGGGAGGCGCATCGATTGACGCGTGCGGGGTTCCGCTGACGGAGGAAGCGATTGCCAAAGCAAAGGCCGGAGATTCGGTTCTGCTTGGAGCGGTGGGCGGCAATGTCGGACAGTCAAACTGGTATCAGCTGCCGCCTGACTTAAGGCCGGAGGCCGGACTGCTTAAGATTCGCAAGGAGCTCGGACTGTTCTGCAATCTCCGTCCGGCCGTTCTGTTTCGGCAGCTGAAGAATGCCTGTCCGTTAAAGGATGAGCTGATAGGAGACGGCTTTGACTTCGTTGTAGTGCGCGAGCTGACCGGCGGCGTCTATTTCGGACCGCGTGAGACAAAGACGGAGAACGGAATCCGCAAAGCGGTGGACACCATGCCGTATGATGAGAATGAAATTAAACGGATTGCCAGATGGGCGTTCGATGTGGCAATGAAGCGGAATAAGAGAGTATGCTCTGTTGACAAGGCCAATGTGCTGGACACCTCAAGGCTGTGGAGACAGGTTGTAAGGGAGGTCAGCGCGGAGTACCCTGAAGTGGAGCTGACCGATATGCTGGTGGATAACTGCGCCATGCAGATGGTAAAGGATCCGAGACAGTTCGATGTTGTACTGACCGAAAATATGTTCGGAGACATTCTTTCGGATGAGGCCAGTATGGTGACGGGATCGATTGGAATGCTTGCAAGCGCGAGCCTCGGAGAGACGAAACTTGGACTGTATGAGCCAAGCCATGGTTCTGCGCCGGATATTGCGGGTCAGGATAAGGCAAACCCGATCGCGACGATTCTTTCGGCGGCCATGATGCTCCGTTATTCGTTCGATTTGATCAGGGAAGCGGATGCGGTAGAGGAAGCAATTAACAGGGTGCTTGATCAGGGCTTCCGGACGATCGACATTATGTCGGAGGGCTGTACGCTGGTTGGTACGGCGCAGATGGGCGATCGGATTGCGGCGGAACTGTAAGGAATACCAGAATAGATTGACAGGAGAAAAGAGGGATATTGAATGGGAATGACGATGACTCAGAAGATACTGGCCGCTCACGCGGGACTTGAGCGGGTATCGGCAGGACAGCTGATTGAAGCGGATCTGGATATGGTTCTCGCGAACGATATCACAGGGCCGGTCGCGATCCATGAGGTGGAGAAGCTGAATAAGAAAACGGTATTTGACAAGGATAAGATTGCGCTGGTTCCGGATCATTTTACTCCGAATAAGGATATTAAATCTGCCGAGCACTGCAAATGCGTCAGGGAATATGCGAAGGCGCATGAGATTACGAATTACTTTGAAGTAGGACAGATGGGAATCGAGCACGCGCTGTTGCCGGAGAAGGGGTTGATTGTCGCGGGAGAGACCTGTATCGGCGCGGATTCCCATACCTGCACCTACGGCGCGCTGGGCGCGTTCTCGACCGGCGTGGGCTCAACAGATATGGGCGCGGGCATGATTACGGGCAAGGCGTGGTTTAAGGTGCCTTCCGCAATCAAGTTCGTTCTGACCGGCAAGCCGAAGAAATGGGTCAGCGGCAAGGATGTGATTCTGCATATCATCGGCAGAATCGGCGTGGACGGCGCGCTGTATAAGTCGATGGAGTTTGTGGGCGACGGAATCGCGAATCTTACCATGGATGACCGGTTCACGATTGCGAACATGGCGATTGAAGCGGGCGCGAAGAACGGGATCTTCCCGGTGGATGATCAGACCATCGCTTATATGAAGGAACACTCAAAGAAGGAATATAAAATATACGAAGCGGATGAGGACGCGGAATATGATGATGTGATTACAGTTGATTTGTCCGCTCTTGAGCCTACCGTAGCGTTCCCGCATCTTCCGGAGAATACCAGAACGGTGAAGGAAGCGGGGAATGTCAGAATTGATCAGGTTGTAATCGGTTCCTGTACGAACGGGCGCATCGGAGATCTCAGGGCCGCGGCCGCGGTACTTGAGGGACGGAAGGTAGCGGACGGCGTGCGCGCGATCGTATTTCCGGCGACTCAGGCGATTTACCTGCAGGCAATCGAGGAAGGGCTGATTCAGACCTTTATTAAGGCGGGCGCCGTTGTAAGCACCCCGACCTGCGGACCTTGCCTCGGAGGACATATGGGAGTCCTTGCCGCAGGAGAGAGAGCGGTATCCACAACAAACCGCAATTTTGTGGGACGTATGGGACATATTGATTCCGAGATCTATCTGGCAAGTCCGGCGGTTGCGGCCGCGAGCGCGGTGACGGGCAGGATTTCGGAGCCGTCCGAGCTTGGGCTGTAACTGGAGGCATTAGGATATCCGGGTTTGTGTCCGCGCTGCAACCGCAAATCCGATCCGACATAGGGCAGCGCAGAAATGAGGTAATCGATGAAAGCACATGGGACCGTACATAAATACGGAGATAATGTAGATACGGATGTCATCATCCCCGCAAGATATCTGAATTCTTCCGACGCGAAGGAGCTTGCGGCGAAATGTATGGTGGATATTGATCCGGATTTTGTGAACCGGGTAAAGCCCGGTGATATTATAGTGGCAAATAAGAACTTCGGCTGCGGCTCTTCGAGAGAGCACGCGCCGCTTGCGATTAAGACGGCGGGAATCAGCTGCGTAATTGCCGAGACCTTCGCGAGAATCTTTTACCGTAACGCGATTAATATCGGACTGCCGATTATTGAATGTGAACAGGCGGCAAAGGAGATTGAAGCAGGGGATGATGTGGAAATCGATTTTGACACGGGAATTATTACGGATCATACCAGAGGAACCTCCTATCAGGGGCAGGCATTTCCCGAGTTCATGCAGAAGCTGATCCATGCCGGCGGCCTGATGAATTATATTAATACAAAGGAATAATTGGATACGCGTATGACAGAGTATGATAAGATGCATGACGGACAGCTGTATCACTGCAGTGATGAGGAAATCATGAAGCTGCAGCTTGAATGCCTTTCAAAGCTGTATGAGTTTAATGATACAAGACCAAGTGAGACAAAGAAGCGGGACGCTCTGCTGAAGGATATGTTCGTCGGGATTGGAGAGGGATGTTATATTGAGCCGCCCCTGCGCGCGAACTGGGGCGGGCATCATGTGTATTTCGGCAATTATGTGTATGCGAATTTTAATCTGACTCTGGTGGACGACACCTATATCTATGTCGGAGATTATACCATGATAGGCCCGAATGTCACCATTGCCACGGCGGCGCATCCGATTTCGCCCGAGTTAAGAAAGAAGGTGGCTCAGTATAATCTGCCCGTCCGGATTGGCGCCAATGTCTGGATCGGGGCAGGAGCGGTGATTGTTCCGGGAGTTACGATAGGGGATAACAGTGTGATTGGAGCGGGAAGCGTCGTAACGAAGGATATTCCCGAAGGAGTCGTAGCGGTCGGGAATCCGTGCCGTGTTCTTCGGGAGATTACGGAGCATGACAGGGAATACTACTATAAAGACAGACCCATTCCGCCGGAATGGAGATAGCCGGATCGTATGTATCAGACAAACATAGCAGATCTGGATCTGTTCCAGATCTATGAGTCGGGACAGACCTTCCGGTGGCGCAGGCTGGATGAGGATGCCTATGCCGTTCCTGCCTTCGGACATCTGGTCGTAATCAGGCGGAGGGAGGACGGATTTGAATTCTCCTGTGACCGCGGGGAGTATGATTCCGTCTGGATGGATTATCTGGACGGCAGAGAGGATTATTCATCCATTAAGCGGCTGATCCGTCCGTCCGATCTCTATCTTAAGGATGCGGCGGGCTTCGGTGGCGGAATCCGGATTCTGCGCCAGGATCTCTGGGAGACGATGGTCAGCTTCGTGATATCCCAGAATAATAATATTCCCCGCATCCGAAACAGCATCGAGGCATTGTGCGAGCGTTTCGGCGAACGCCGCGTGTGCAGGGAGGCCGGAAATTATGAGTATGCCACATTCCCGGGGCCGGATGTTCTGGCAGAAGCAAAGGAGAATGAGTATGCCGGTCTGGGGCTCGGATATCGGGATAAGTACATTTGCCGGCTTGCGAAAGCCGTGGCAGGCGGTGAGCTGTCCTTAGAGAGACTTGCCGGAATGGAGTATGAGGAGGCGCACAGAACGCTTATGGCGCAGTACGGAATCGGGCGCAAGGTTGCGGACTGTATCTGCCTGTTCGGACTCCATCATATTGACGCGTTTCCCGTTGACACTCATATCCGGCGGATTCTGGCCAGCCATTATCCGGACGGATTTCCGCTGGATGCGTACAGAGGATATAACGGGATTATGCAGCAGTATCTGTTTTATTTCGCAAGATCCGGACATTCATAACGGGAAGCGCGCCGGTTGGAATAGAATCTGCCAGGTCTTAATATTACAAAAGTGTAAGATTCGGGATCGAAATTGTAAGCTGACGTTAAGGCAGCCTCCTTTCAGACATGCTACACTGATATCATGATAACGGTGTAACGGATTTGGAAGGAGGAATTTTTATGGGAAATTATACAGCGCCGATTTTAACGGCTGTTCTTGTGTTCCCGGTGCTTGCGGCGGTGATTACGCTGCCCTATATGCTGGTTCAGTATAAACGCTTTGGAGCGATTCCGCGGCTGAGGACGCTGATTGTCTATTCCTTTGCCCTGTACATGATGACGACATATTTTCTGGTGATTCTTCCGCTTCCGGACAGGGAGGAGGTGGCGGCGATGACAGGAAGCAGAACGCAGCTGATACCGTTCCAGTTCGTAAGAGATTTCATAAGGGAATCCAGCTTTGATCTTTCGGAACCGTCTACCTGGATCGGGACCCTGAAAGAGGGCGTTTTCCTGCAGCCGTTCTGTAACCTGCTTATGTTCGTTCCGCTTGGAATCTATCTGAGATATTATTTCAGACTTGGCCTGAAGAAGACGGTGCTGTTCAGCTTTTTATGGAGCCTGTTCTTCGAGCTGACCCAGCTGACCGGACTGTACGGAATCTATCCGAGGAGCTACCGGCTCTTTGATGTGGATGATCTGATGGTGAATACGCTTGGCGGCGTATGCGGATATTTTGCCGCGGCGCTGTGTATGAAACTGCTGCCTTCAAGAAAAGAGATTGATGAGCAGGCCGTCAGGCTTTCGGATCGGGTGACGCTGCCGAGAAGACTGACAGCGGTGCTGGTTGACTGGTTCGTGATTGGCGGCGCGGTATCGATTGCTTCGGCGTTCGGCCTCTGGCTGCTGCATGGGGATGCGCTTCATACAGGCGTATTGTCCTATCTGCTGATTATATTCTGTTATTTTGTTCTGCTTCCACTTCGGACAGGCGGATATACAATCGGGAAGCGCCTTGTAAATATCCGGCTGGTCCACGAGGACGGCAGGACACCGGAGTTGAAAGACTATCTGATCCGGTACGGAATTCTATACGGAGTGATTGTTCCGGCTCCGTTCTATTTTCTGATTCTGTTCGGTCTGCTGGCTTCCTTTGGGGGAATCGGAGCTCTGGCGGGAATCATCCTTCTGATGGCGGTCGGGATCTGGCTGCTTGCGTTTTGTCTGAGAATGTGTCTGGCTATGTTCAGACACCGGAGTGAGTTCTGGTATGAGAGAGTTTCCCATGTAAGAAACCGGAATGCGCTCGGAGAAAAAATGTCCGTAGAATTCCCTCTGCGCGGTAAAATGACGCCTGCGCGGGAATCGGGAAGATATGCGCACAGGAAGGCATAAGAATCAGAGGACACCCGTACCACGGCGATGGTACGGGTGTTCGTTGTGTCATGAATCATGCGAAATCAATTCAATGGTTCAATCTGTTTCGGATTCAGAAAATCAAACGCTTTTCCTTCATCGCTGCTTAGAAAATGCATCAGCATATAGGCGCACATAATCGCGACATTCTCTTCCTTCAGAATTCTTAAGACTTCCTTCTTATCCGCAAGGACAATTTCAATTTCCTCGGTCTCTTCCTGGAAGTTCCTGCTCGGCTCTCCCGACGCGTAACCGTAGACGGTCGCGCAGGACTCGTCCGTCATTCCGACCGTTGTAAAGAAAGGCTTCTGATATTCTTCGCCGACCGTAACCGGAGTAAAGGACAGGCCGGTCTCTTCCTTCAGCTCCCGGATGCCGGCTTCGTGATAATTCTCTCCTTCATCGACCAGCCCCGCCGGAAATTCGTAAATATAGTCGTCCAGAGAATAGCGGTACTGGCGAATCAGAACAACCCGATCCTTCTTCTCTCCGTACAGGCTGTATATGATAACCCCGTTCGGAGTATTCTTTTTTGTTACCAGCTTCAGGTCTTCAATCCGGGCCGCGCGGGAAGCAACCTGGTAGGTTCCGGTTCCGTTGTTGCTTTTGGCGATATCAAGACTGTAAAGGTTGAGATATTTGTGATCCGTTTCCTTGTGGATCCCTTTGATTTTTTCCATGTATAAGCTCCTTTCTTCTTTCGCTGTATCAGACTGCTTTTTCTGGAATTATACTATATGCGGTATTATTTTTCAATCTTGAGCCGAAGGTTTGGCCGGCAGACAGAAGGGATATATTGTTTTTTTGATTAGAAACGGAAAAGAAAAAGTTTATAGTAGTTTTAGTTTTCTTTCGGCGGATCCATGGTATAATAAACGCAGGTAAATCTCTGAGAGTATGGATGCCTGAGTCCGGATTACGGAGGATGGGCGGAACGGAGGAACTATGTGGAAGATGGGAACGGCAGATGTTATTATTACGGTATATAAGCCGGACGGCCGCCTTATCAGGCTGATACGGGGGCTTCTCTGGCAGACCGTTTTGCCGGGCCGTATCATACTGATGGTGACGCAGAAGGAGCCGGATGCGACAGCAGACCGGATCCGGAATAGAATTGAGACTGAACTCACAGACAGGCCGGTAAAGGGCCGGGGATGTGTCAGACTTATCTTTGACTCCGTGACGGAGCGGGAATTCGATCACGGCGGAACAAGACATGCGGGAGCGCTGCATTCGGATGCGGATTATCTGATTTATATGACGCAGGATGCGGTTCCGGCAGATAACCGGCTGTTTGAGAGGCTGCTTGCGCCGTTTGAGGATCCGAAGACAGGCGCCGCTTATGCCAGGCAGCTTGTGTCTCCGGGAGCCGACGCGATTGAGCAGTATACGCATTTGTTTAATTATCCGCCCGAAAGCAGGATTAAGACGCGCGGGGATATTGATAAGCTCGGCATTAAGGCGTATTTTTGCTCTGATGTCTGCGCGGCGTACCGGCGCAGCGTATATGATGAGGCCGGAGGTTTTGTGCGGCATACCATTTTTAATGAGGATATGCTGATGGCGGCCGCGATACTGGATCTGGGATATTCGGTATGCTATGAAGCCGATGCCATGGTCTACCATTCTCATCAATATACGGCGCTGCAGCAATTCAGAAGGAACTTTGATCTTGGGGTATCGCACAGGCAGTACCGGGAGGTGTTCGGGAGAGTGAGGACGGAATCGGAAGGAATCCGGCTCGTAAAGAATACTGCCCGATATCTTGTCAGGACAGGGAACAGTTTCCTGCTTCCCAGACTTTTTCTTCACAGCGCATGTAAGTATACGGGATATCTGCTGGGAAGAAATTACGACAGACTTCCGGAGCGGGTGGTCAGAATGTGCAGTATGTGCAGGCATTACTGGAAGTGAATTCCGTTTTCGGCATACGGACCGGAGTGAAATGCTAGAAAGGATATGGAGAGATGAGTACGGTAAATATTGTGATGGCGACGTATCAGGGCGAACGCTTTCTTGGCGAACAGATAGAATCCATACTGCATTCCGGTTATACGGACTGGTGTCTGTATATCGCGGATGACGGATCAACGGATCGTACCGTGGAAATCGCGAAGTCGTTCGAGAAACGGTATCCGGAGAGAATTCATGTTCATGTGAACAGCCGGAACCGGGGCTGTACACTGAACTTTCTCTCCGCGTTGAAAAGAACGGCGAACCGGGCAGGAGAGAGCGCGTGCTCAAGCAATGTTCCGGGTTATTATATGTTCTGCGATCAGGATGATGTATGGATGCCGGATAAGATTGAACAGACCCTGCGGTATATGAAGCAGATGGAGAAAAAATATGGAAAACAGGCGCCGGCGGCAGTCTTTACCGACGCGAGGGTGGTGGACGAGAAGCTGACGCAGATTTACCGTTCGTTCTATCTGGTAAGCAGACTGGACACCAGACGGCTTGATCTGGCCCATATTTTAATGGAGAACAAACTGATTGGATGTACGATGATGATGAATGACGCGCTGGTTTCCATGCTGACGGAACTTCCGGAGTACGCAAGATACCACGACTGGTGGATGGCCCTGATTGCCGCGGCATTCGGTCATATCGGATATTATCCGGCAGTTACGTTAAGCTACAGGCAGCATGGCGGCAACGAGGTAGGAACCCGTAAGTTCTCAGAGTATGTGAAGATAAGGCTGGGAGCTCTGAAGAAGCAGAAGGAAGAGCTTTTGCTGACTCAAAAGCAGGCGGAGAGCTTCCTGGAGATGTACGGACAGAAGCTGAATGAGAAGAACCGCAGGCTGATCGGGAATTTTGCCGTCCTCAGTAAAATGAACTGGGCGAAAAGACGGTGGTGCATGCTGAGGTACCGGTATTATAAAACCGGAATTGTACGGAATATCGGAGTATTTCTGATTTTGTAGAAGTGATTGGATGAAAGCGATGAGCTTGCTTATTGTACGGGAGTGCGGTAGGCAG
>DVNP01000107.1 GCA_018714285.1 Candidatus Caccomorpha excrementavium
CGGCGGGGGAGTTTTCTTTGTGTGGGGGTTGTTGTTTGGAAGGTTTTTGGAGTGTGTTTGCCGGTGGGGGAGGCTTTTTGAAAGGAATGGAAGGGGAGAGATTTGGGGGTGGGTTGGTGTTTACGCATTTGCATGTGCATTCGGAGTATAGTCTGCTGGATGGGTCGGGGAAGATTGGGGAGTTGGCGGCGAGGGCGAAGGAATTGGGGATGGATAGCCTGGCGATTACAGATCATGGGGTGATGTATGGGGTGGTGGATTTTTATAAGGCTTGTAAGAGCGTGGGAGTGAAGCCGATTTTGGGGTGTGAGGTGTATGTGGCGCCGGGGTCGAGGTTTGTGAAGGAGGGGGGGACGTCGGAGGAGAGGTATTTTCATCTGGTGCTGCTGGCGGAGAATAATAAGGGATATTCTAATTTGATGAAGATTGTGTCGAAGGGGTTTACGGAGGGGTTTTATTATAAGCCGAGGGTGGATTATGAGGTGCTTTCGGAGTTTCATGAGGGGATTATCGCGTTGTCGGCCTGTCTTGCGGGGGAGGTGGCTGTGGCTTTGCGGAAGGGGTTGTATGACGAGGCGAAGGAAGCGGCGCTGCGGCTTGAGGGAGTGTTTGGGAAGGGGAATTTTTTCCTGGAGATGCAGGATCACGGGATTGCGGATCAGAGACTGGTGAATCAGGGGCTGCTGAGATTGTCCCGGGAGACGGGGATTGAGCTGGCAGTTACGAATGACGTTCATTATACGCTGGCTTCGGATGAGGCTGCGCATGATGTTCTGCTGTGTATTCAGACGCAGAAGAAGGTGCAGGATGAGGATCGAATGCGGTATGTCGGAGGACAGTATTATCTGAAGTCTCCGCAGGAGATGGAGGAGCTGTTTCCGTATGCGAGGGAGGCAGTTGAGAATACGCACCGGATTGCCGAGCGGTGTAATGTGGAGATTGTGTTCGGGGAGTATAAGCTGCCGAAGTATGCCGTGCCGGATGGGTATACGGCGTGGGAGTATCTGGGGATGCTGTGCCGGAAGGGATTGTCGGAGAGGTTCCCGGGACGTGAGGAGGAGCTGTCGGAAAGACTGAATTATGAGCTGGATACGATTCGGGGAATGGGGTTCGTGGATTATTTCCTGATTGTGTGGGATTTTATTAAGTTCAGCAGGGATCATGGGATTATGGTCGGCCCGGGAAGGGGCAGCGCGGCGGGAAGTCTGGTGTCTTACTGTCTGGGGATTACGAATATTGATCCTCTCAAGTATAATCTGCTGTTCGAGAGGTTTTTGAATCCGGAGAGACTGACAATGCCGGATATAGATGTGGACTTCTGCTTTGAGAGAAGGCAGGAGGTGATTGATTATGTTGTGGAGAAGTATGGGAAGGATCATGTGGTTCAGATTGTGACCTTCGGTACGATGGCCGCGAGGGCGGTGATCCGGGATGTGGGAAGAGTCCTGAATATGCCGTATGCGCAGGTGGATGCGGTGGCAAAGCAGATTCCTTCAGAGCTTGGAATTACGATTGAGAAGGCGCTGAAGGAGAATCCGGATCTGCGGAAGATGTATGAAAGCGATGAGGATGTCCGGAATCTCATTGATATGTCGAAGCGTCTGGAGGGACTTCCGAGACATACATCCATCCATGCGGCCGGCGTTGTTATTGCGCCTGCGCCTGCGGATGAGTTTGTGCCGCTTTCAAGAGGCGCGGACGATACGATTACGACGCAGTTTACGATGACAACGCTGGAGGAGCTTGGGCTTCTTAAAATGGATTTCCTCGGACTTCGAACTCTGACCGTAATTCAGAATGCCGCAATGCTGGCAGGAAGAAAGAGGGGCGGAGGGGAGATTGATATGGATGCGATTGACTTTGACGATCCGAATATCTATGATATGATTTCGGCAGGCAGGACGGAAGGCGTGTTCCAGCTTGAGAGTTCGGGGATGAAGAGTTTTATGAAGGAACTGAAGCCAAGAAATATGGAGGATGTGATCGCGGGAATTTCACTGTACCGGCCAGGCCCGATGGATTTTATTCCGCAGTATATTAAGGGGAAAAATGATCAGTCGGGAATTGTGTATGAATGCCCGCAGCTGGAGCCGATTTTGAAGCCGACCTACGGGTGTATCGTATATCAGGAGCAGGTAATGCAGATTGTGCGGGATCTGGCGGGATACAGCTACGGAAGGAGCGATCTGGTCCGCCGCGCCATGTCGAAGAAGAAGGCTTCTGTTATGGAGAAGGAGCGGCAGAATTTTGTATACGGCAATGAGAAGGAGGGAGTGCCGGGCTGTATCCGCAACGGGATACCGGAGGCGGTGGCGAATCATATCTATGATGAGATGATCGATTTCGCGAAGTATGCGTTCAATAAGTCTCATGCGGCGGCTTACGCGGTTGTCGCGTATCAGACGGCATATCTGAAATATTATTATCCGGTGGAGTTCATGGCGGCGCTTATGACTTCCATGATTGATAATCCGGGGAAGATTGCCGAATATATCTTTACCTGCAGGCAGATGAAGATTGGAATCCTGCCGCCGGACGTGAATGAAGGAGAGAGCGTGTTCACCGTTACGGACGGGAAGATCCGGTACGGAATGGCGGCAATTAAAGGGCTTGGAAGACCGGTGATTGACGCGGTGGTGAAGGAGAGAGAGCAGAACGGGCGGTATAAGAGTATTAAGGATTTTATCGACCGTCTGTCGGGCAAAGAGGTGAATAAGAGAACGCTGGAAAGCTTTATTAAATCGGGAGCGTTTGACAGCCTGCCCGGCACCAGGAAGCAGCTGATGATGGTGTATGCCAGGGTGCTTGAGGGAACCGCGCAGGAGAAGAAGAATGCAGTGACCGGCCAGCTCACCCTCTTTGATCTGGCGGATGATGATCTGAAGGAGGATTTCGAATATCATCTGCCGGATGTCGGAGAGTATGATAAGGAGCAGCTGCTTGCCATGGAGAAGGAGGTATTGGGCATCTATATCAGCGGGCATCCGTTAGAGAGCTACGAACAGCTTCTTAAGAAAAACGCGACAGTCTCCACGCTTGATTTTCTTACGGATGAGGATACAGGAAGGGCCCGTGTAACGGACGGAAGCTATGTGACGATCGGAGGTATGATAACGGGCAGGAAGCTGATGCTTACGCGCACCGGAAGCCGTATGGCTTATCTGACGGTTGAGGATATGGCAGGCGCCGTGGAGGTGATTGTATTTCCAAGAGACTATGAGAAATATAAGGATATCCTGACGGAGGACGGGAAAGTGCTGATTCGGGGGAAGGTTGACGCAGAAGAAGAAAAGGATGCCAGGCTGATCTGCCAGGAGGTGATTCCCTTTGAAAAGATTGGCATGGAGGTCTGGCTGAAATTTAAAAACAAGGCGGAATTCCTTCAGAACGAACAGGCGCTGTACTCTCTGCTTGAAGAGTACGACGGCAGCGATACGGTGGTTATTTACTGTGAAAATGAGAAAGCCGTCAAGCGTCTTCCGAAAAACCGGAGTATCAGGGCAGACAATATACTCCTTGAGCAGCTCAGGAAGATCTATTCGGATGAGAATGTTAAGGTTGTTTCAAAGAAGTATTGAAAAAGCGGCAGAGATCGTTTAGAATAAAAATGGGTAAAATGGGATCAAATCCAGTGGAGGTATAATTATATGGCGAAATCTGTGAAATCAAAGGAAGCAGCAAAGGAAATTAAGACGATTGGCGTTCTTTCGAGCGGCGGCGACGCGCCGGGAATGAATGCGGCAATCCGCGCTGTCGTAAGAACGGCGATTGCAAGCGGATTAAAAGTGAAAGGTATCAGAAGGGGTTATACAGGTCTTTTAGAGGCTGATTTTGAGGATATGGACGCGAAAAGCGTTTCAGATATCATCCAGAGAGGCGGTACGATTCTGTATACGGCCCGCTGTCCCGAATTCTATACGCAGGAAGGTCAGGATAAGGGCGCGTATATTTGTAAGAAGCATGGAATTGACGGCATTGTAGTAATCGGAGGCGATGGTTCCTTCAAGGGAGCAAGAGCGCTTGCGGAGCGCGGAATTAATACAATCGGCGTTCCGGGTACGATTGATCTGGACATTGCCTGTACGGAGTATACAATCGGATTTGATACCGCAGTGAATACGGCAATGGAAGCGATCGATAAGGTGCGCGATACCTCGACGTCCCATGAGCGCTGCAGTATTATTGAGGTTATGGGAAGACATGCCGGATATATTGCGTTATGGTGCGGAATTGCCAACGGCGCGGAGGATGTTCTGATCACCGAGAGATATGATCATGATGAGCAGAGAATTATCAACAGCATCATTGAGAAGAGAAAGATCGGAAAGAAGCATTATATTATTGTAAACGCAGAAGGCGTGGGAGATTCTGAAGGAATGGCCAAGCGTATTGAGGCGGCGACCGGCATGGAGACGAGAGCGACGATTATCGGCCATATTCAGAGAGGCGGAAGCCCGACCTGCAAGGACAGAGTATATGCTTCGGCAATGGGATCCCTGGCGGTTGATCTGCTGGCGCAGGGCTATTCGAACCGGGTAGTGGCTTATAGGAACGGGGAATTCACTCATTTTGATATCGAAGAGGCGCTGAATATGAAGAAGGATATCAGCGAGTTCTTATTTGATATGCAGAAGAAGTTGTCCAGATAATTACCGGAATACTGGCATATTATGGAAGAAAGCTTCGTTTGGCAGCGGGAATTGGACTGCGGCCGGACGGAGCTTTTTAGCATTGACTTTTTCTCTTATTCGTGTTATCTATAATATGACAGATTATACAGGGTACGCAGGGAAGGGCTTACATTGGTATGAAAGGGAAGGCTGCAAAATTTTTATCTTATTATAGACCATATCGGGGACTGTTCGCGGCAGATATGCTGTGCGCGTTCACAGCAGCGGGAATCAGCCTGGTTTATCCGCTGATTGTGCGTTATGTAACCAATCATGTGCTGGTGAATTATGAGATCAGCGAAGCGGTGCACATCATTATTCGTCTGGCCTTTCTGATGGGCGGGCTGGCGCTTCTGGAGCTGGGCTGCAATTTTTTTATTACATATCAGGGACACGTCATGGGAGCTCGGATGGAAGCGGATATGCGGAAGGAGATTTTCGAGCATTATCAGAAGCTTTCCTTTACTTTTTATGATAATCAGAAGACGGGGCAGCTGCTTACGAGGGTGACGAATGATCTGTTCGATCTGACGGAGCTGTGTCATCACGGGCCGGAGGATGTTGTAATTTCGATCATTAAGTTCGTCGGCGCGTTTGTTATCCTGGTGCGGATTAATCTGCCGCTTACTCTGATTGTATTCGCCTTTATTCCGGTTATGTTCGTATTTGCATGGTTCATGAAGAACAGGATGAACCGGGCGTTTCGCAGGAACAGGGAGAGAATCGCGGAGATTAACACACAGCTGGAGGATAATTTATCGGGAATCCGGGTTGTGAAGTCGTTCGCGAATGAAGAAGAGGAGATTCGGAAGTTTCAGAAAGGGAACCGGAGGTTTGTTGACAGCAAGAGGAATTCGTATTTTCAGATGGCCATGTTCCATTCCGGACTTGGGCTGTTCACGAGCCTGATTAACGTAGCGGTAATTGTAGGCGGCGGACTGATGATTGCGGGAAGTCTGATTGTGCTGAGCGATCTGCTTACATTTTTGCTTTATGTGAATAACATTATTGAGCCGGTCAGGAAGCTGATTAATTTTACCGAGCAGTTTCAGAACGGCATTACCGGATTCGACCGGTTCCTGGAGGTTTTAGCTGTCGAGCCGGATATTGCGGATAAGAAGGACGCGAAGGAGCTTAAGAATGTCAGAGGAGAGATTGAGTTCCGGGATGTCGCGTTTCAGTATAAAGGTTCAGCCGAAGAGGTGTTTCACGGGATTAATCTGAAGGTGCCGGCCGGAGGATATGTTGCGCTGGTCGGTTCGTCCGGTGTGGGGAAGACGACGATGTGCAGCCTGATTCCGAGGTTCTATGATGTGTCTCATGGAAGTATCCTGCTTGACGGGCAGGATATCAGGAATGTGAAGCTGAAGTCCTTAAGGGATCAGATTGGGATCGTGCAGCAGGATATTTATCTGTTCGCCGGGACGGTTGAGGATAATATTCGTTACGGAAAGCTGGATGCAACCCGCGAAGAGGTTATTGAGGCTGCAAAGAATGCGAACGCGCATGATTTTATTATGGAGCTCCCGCAGGGATATCAGACCTATATCGGCCAGCGGGGAGTGAAGCTGTCAGGCGGGCAGAAGCAGAGACTCGGCATTGCGAGGGTATTTCTGAAGAATCCCCCGATCCTGATATTTGACGAAGCTACATCCGCGCTGGATAATGAGAGCGAGCGAATTGTTCAGGAGTCACTGGAGAAGCTTGCGAAGAATCGAACTACTTTTGTTATTGCACATAGATTGTCTACGATTAAGAATGCCCGGACGATTCTGGTCCTTACAGAGGATGGAATCAAAGAGCAGGGGACGCATGCGCAGCTTATGAAGCTCGGCGGTATCTATGCCGGACTGTATGAGCTGGCATATGCAGGGAATCCGGCAGACGGTGCAACGGCATAAGCAGTTGAGGGTGTAATAGGGAATCTTACTAAAATGGGAGGCATTATTATGGACATGTTTCAGGAACTGAAGAAGAAATCATGGAAGAAGTCGATTCTGGCAACAATCATTATACTGGCAGTTGCCGTACTGATCTGGCTTAACAGTCTTGACGGAGTTTTTGATCTGATTATGGGACCGCAGACGCTGGAAGAGATCGAAGTGGAAGATATCAACAGCCAGTATGTGGAGACGGATATCTATTTTGTAATGGACTGTTTCGCGGAGTATGTAACAAAGAGCAGCCAGACAAATATTGAGAGAACGCAGTGGCTGTATTACATTATTCCGGTCGGAGACGAGGAGTATATGGCGGTCCGCGTGAATCCGGCGGTCGGCGATATTCTGGATGATATCTGTGATGAGACATGGGATTATCTGAGCGGATACGCGAACGGTACTTATACAACGTATCATATGACCGGTAAGATTACGAGAATGTCGGGCGAGGAGCTTACGCATTATTATGACTGGTTCGAGGAGGCGGGCTTTACACAGGCTGAGATAGATCAGTACGCGCTTCCTTATATGATCCAGAATAATATGGTCGGCGGCGCCGTCTTCTCTGCCGGAGTGCCGGAGGCAATTGTGCCGTTTGCGATTGTCGGTCTGCTCTTCTTTGTATGGGGCGTCGTTCGAATCGTGAAAGCGGCAACCGGCGGTTACCAGAAGAATATTAAGAACTTTATCTTAAAGAATCCGGGAATCAGTGGAGAAATGGTTTCAGCGGACTATGCGGCTGCCGAGGATCTGGGAGCAATGAAGATAGGAAGGCTGTTTACTGTCTTCAACAAAGGAAAGAAGTCTTATATTCTGAAGAATGAAGAGATTGCGTGGGCCTATCTGCAGCGCACCACACACAGGCGCAACGGAGTTCATACCGGAACAACGTATGCGGTAGTGCTTCGGACAATGGATAAGAAGATGTATACGATTGGCCTTGCCAATGAAGATATGGTAATGAGAGCGTTAGAGCAGTACGCGATTGTGGCGCCGGGAGCTGTTCTTGGATATTCCGAGGATCGCAAGAAGGCTTATAACGCGGACGTAGCATCGTTTGTGCGCAAAGAGCAGGAGCTGAGAGCAGCGGCAGAGGCTGAGGCGCGCGCTGCGAGGGCTGTGGCGGAAGCAGAGGCTGAGGCGCGCGCGAAGAGCGAGGCTGCGGTATCAGAGGAAGCTTCGGATGTGACGAAGAGGGATGAATCGTTATAATAAAAGCGGGAAAGCTTTGATTATGTGACAGATCAACGCACAGCGGCGGATTGCCTTCAGGAATCGGGCCGCTGGGGCGGAGAGCATCGGACCGCTGCGACGGAGAGCATCGGGGATAAAAGAGAAGACAGCATGCATAAGAGGCGAAATGTGCTGACATGTATGCTGTTTTCCTACTATGCAGGAAAGGATAGAAAGAATGGATATTATTAAGCAGCTGAAAGAGGAACTGGGAATTCGTTACGAACAGGCTGAGGCCGCGGTAAAGCTGATTGACGAGGGGAATACCATACCCTTTATCGCGCGGTACCGCAAGGAAGCGACCGGTTCGCTGAACGATGAGGTGCTCCGGAATCTGAATGAGCGCCTGGTTTATCTGCGCAATCTCGAGGAGCGCAAGAATCAGGTGATAGAGAGTATCGGGGAGCAGGGAAAGCTGACGGAGGAGCTGAAGAATGCAATTCTTGCGGCGCAGACGCTGGTAGTCGTTGAGGATCTTTACCGCCCGTACCGCCCGAAGAGAAGAACGAGGGCAACGATTGCGAAGGATAAGGGTCTTGAACCATTAGCCCGGCTGATACTTGCTCAGGAGCTGTCCGTTCCGGTCCTGGAGGCTGCGAAGGAGTATCTGTCAGAAGAAAAGGGAGTGGCGTCGGAAGAGGAAGCGGTGTCCGGAGCGCTTGACATTATTGCTGAACAGATTTCCGATATGGCGGAATATCGGATGTATATCCGGAGACTGACTTCTCAGGAGGGGCTGATTACCTCGGAGGCCAGGGATGAAAAGCAGCAGTCTGTATACGAGACCTACTATCATTTTTCGGAGAAAATTGCGTCGGTTGCGGGACACCGGGTGCTTGCCCTGAACCGGGGGGAGAATGAGAAGATCCTGACTGTCAGGATAGAGGCGCCGGAGGATAAGATTCGATCCTATCTGAAGAAGCAGGTGATTACGAAAGACAATCCCCATACGAATGAACTCCTTGCAAAGACGGCGGACGACGCTTATGATCGTCTGATTGCGCCGGCGATCGAGAGAGAGATTCGAAATGAACTGACGGAGAAGGCGGAAGACGGAGCAATTCGGGTATTTGGCAGGAATCTGACACAGCTGCTGATGCAGCCGCCGATTACGGGACAGGTAGTCTTGGGCTGGGATCCGGCCTTTCGTACAGGCTGTAAGCTTGCGGTTGTAGACAGTACCGGGAAGGTGCTTGTTACAGTTGTAATCTATCCGACTGCGCCTCAGTTCCGGGTGGAGGAATCAAAGAGAATTCTGAAAAATCTGATTAAGAAGTATCATATTACGCTGATTTCTGTCGGGAACGGGACGGCGTCACGGGAGTCTGAGCAGGTGATTGTGGAGCTGCTTAAGGAGATAGATGATAAGGTACAGTATGTCATCGTCAATGAGGCCGGCGCGTCTGTATATTCCGCGAGCAGGCTGGCGACGGAGGAATTCCCGAACTTTGATGTCGGGCAGAGAAGCGCGGCGTCCATTGCAAGGCGCCTGCAGGATCCGCTCGCGGAGCTGGTCAAGATTGATCCGAAGTCCATCGGGGTCGGACAGTATCAGCATGACTGTAACCAGAAGAAGCTTGGCGAGGCGCTGAATGGAGTTGTGGAGGACTGTGTCAACAAAGTCGGCGTGGATCTGAATACGGCGTCCGCATCCTTGCTGGAATATGTATCCGGCGTAAGCAAGACGATTGCCAGGAATATTGTCGCATACCGGGAGGAACACGGACGCTTTACGAACCGTTCCCAGCTGCTTGACGTGCCGAAGCTCGGACCGAAGGCATTTGAACAGTGCGCAGGCTTTTTAAGGATTGCAGACGGAGAGAATCCGCTTGACGCTACGAGCGTTCATCCGGAATCTTATCCGGCGGCGGAGAAGCTGCTTGCAAAGCTGGGATTTACGCCTGCGGATATCAGGAAGGTGCAGCTGCAGACCGGGCAGACAGAAGACAAACAGCAGACCGGACGCGAGTGTAGAAAGAAGAAGTAGATGCAGGTGAAGAATACCGGCACTGCCATGGCGGCAGCACTTGCGGCGGCTATGGGCGCCGCGCCGGCAGAGGGGCGGGAGCCGAAAAAGAGCATGCCCGATACGGGAAATCAGAGAAGTCTGTCCGCGCTTGACCGCATGATTCCGGACAGGAAGAAGATAGCGGAAGAGCTTGGAATCGGAGAGATTACACTGACGGATATGATAAAGGAGCTCGGCAAGCCCGGACGGGATCCGAGGGAGGAGATGCCTAAGCCGATTCTCAGGACGGATGTGCTGGAGATGAAGGATCTCAAAGAGGGAATGATATTAAAAGGAACGGTACGTAATGTAATTGATTTCGGTGTGTTCGTTGATATCGGAGTTCATCAGGACGGACTGGTTCATATTTCCCAGCTTTCCGCGAAGAAATATGTCAGGCATCCTCTTGATGTGGTGAGTGTCGGGGATATTGTGGAAGTCAAGGTTATGAGCGTGGATCCCGCAAAGAAGAGAATTCAGCTTACCATGATTCTGTAAGGCCGGGAAGGGAGAGTCCTATGATAATTGAAACGTTCAGCCGGGAAGAGACCAGAGAGCTCGGAAGAAGACTTGGAGAACAGGCGGCCGCAGGCAGCGTATACTGTCTGATTGGCGATCTCGGGGCAGGGAAGACCGTATTCACGCAGGGGTTCGCAGCAGGGCTTGGAGTGGCGGGGCCGGTGAACAGTCCGACCTTCACCATTGTGCAGGAATATATGGGAAGCCGGATGCCGTTCTACCATTTTGACGTATACCGTCTGGAAGGACCGGAGGAGATGGAAGAGATTGGATACGAGGAGTATGTCTTTGGAGAAGGAGTGTGCCTGATAGAGTGGGCGGATCGGATATTGGAGATCCTTCCGGAGCGCCGCGTTGAGATCCGGATTGAGAAGGACCCCGGGAAGGGCTTTGATTACCGCAGAATTGACATTGATCAGCATGAATGAACCATACAAAGAGGTGGCGCGATGAAATTACTGGCAATAGACAGTTCGGGACTGGTTGCTTCGGCAGCCGTTATGACAGAAGAGAATCTGATTGCCGAATATACGGTTAATTATAAGAAGACACATTCTCAGACTCTGATGGGAATGATCGACGCGATTGTAAAGATAGCGGAGGTTGATCTGAAGGAGATTGACGCGATTGCGGTTGCGGCCGGGCCGGGTTCCTTTACCGGCCTTCGGATCGGCTCCGCGACGGCCAAGGGACTTGGGCTGGCGTTGGAGAAGCCGATTATTGCCGTCCCCACGGTTGAGGCTCTCGCATATAATTTATACGGAACCGACCGTTTGATCTGTCCGATGATGGATGCGAGAAGAGGACAGGTCTACACCGGACTGTACCGTTTTGAAGGGAGCAGTCTGATTACGGTCAGCGCCCAGAAGGCGGCGCCTGCCGAAAGCATCATAGATGAGATAAATCAAATCGGGGGATCCGTCATCTATCTGGGAGACGGAGTTCCTGTCTTCCGCGGACTGATTGAGGAAAGAACCACGGCGGAGTATTCCTTTGCGCCGCCCCATGTATCGAAGCAGCGGGCGGGAGCGGTCGGAGCCCTGGGACTGCTGTACTGGGAGCAGGGCAGGATTCAGACGGCGGATGAACATGTGCCGGATTATCTTCGGTTATCGCAGGCCGAAAGAGAATTGCTGGAGAAGCAGAAGGCCGCGGAGGGAACGGCATGAGACGTATCCGGCGGATGGAAGAGAGAGATCTGGAACAGGTATGCGCGATTGAGAACGCCGTCTTTACGGAGCCGTGGAGTCGAACCTCGTTTGAACGGGCGCTGAAGCAGGAGCAGAATCTGTACCTGGTATGCGAACGGGACTCGGAAATTGAAGGCTACTGCGGTCTGTGGGGAGTGGCGGGGGAAGGACAGATTACCAATGTTGCGGTGAAAGAGTCCGCAAGGCGGCAGGGGATAGGGCGTCAGCTGCTTGAGTCCCTGCTGGAGAAAGGCAGAGAAGCGGGACTTACGGCGTATACGCTTGAGGTTCGGGTATCGAACTCCGGAGCGATCCGGCTGTATCACAGGCTGGGATTTGGCGATTCCGGGATCCGGCCTGACTTTTACGAGCGGCCGAAGGAGGACGCCCTGATCATGTGGCGTCTTTAGCAGGCCGAACCGGGCGACCAGCAATTTCCACTGTAAATTTGTCGAAACAGCACGTATAATGAAGCTATGAAAAGCTGTACAGGAGGAATATGACGTGGAAAAGAAAAAGCTGCGGGTCGTCTGCAATATGTGTGGAAGAGAACTTAAGACGGAGAACGGTCTTTTAATGGAGGACGCGTTCGAAGCCGCCAAGGAATGGGGATATTTTTCTAAGAAGGATCTGGAACTTCATAAGTTTACGATTTGCGAAGCCTGCTATGACAGGCTGATAGAAACATTTCTGATTCCTGTGGAAAGGCAGGTAAAGAAAGAGGTTATGTAATATGTTGGATGTATGTTTGCTTGGGACAGGCGGAATGATGCCGCTGCCCGGAAGATGGCTGACGGCTCTGATGACGCGGTTCAACGGAAGCAGCCTTTTGATTGACTGCGGAGAGGGAACCCAGATTGCGATTCGGGAGAAAGGCTGGAGCTTTCATTCGATCGATATCATATGCTTCACTCATTATCATGGAGATCATATCAGCGGTCTTCCGGGTCTTCTGCTGTCCATGGGCAATGCGGAGAGGACCAGTCCGGTTGTGCTGATCGGACCGAAGGGGCTCGAACGTGTGGTGAGCGCTCTTCGGGTGATTGCACCGGAGCTCCCCTTCGAGCTGAAGTTCATTGAAATCGGCGGACCCAAGGAAGTCTGTGTGATAAACGGGTATGAGATTACGGCCTTTCGCGTGAATCATAATGTACCTTGTTACGGGTATTCCCTGCGAATCAGAAGAGGAGGGCGCTTCTATCCGGAGAAGGCTGCTCAGAATCATGTGCCGAAGGAGCTCTGGAACCGGCTTCAGAAGGGTGAGAGCATTCTAAGGGATGGAAGAGAATTTACGCCGGATATGGTGCTGGGTCCTGAGCGAAGGGGAATCAAGCTGACCTATTGTACAGATACGAGGCCGAC
>DVNP01000108.1 GCA_018714285.1 Candidatus Caccomorpha excrementavium
ACAACTGAGAAAGAGATATATCGATACAGTACGACAAGAAGGGGGTGAATGAACAAGATGGAGGCATTTTCTGTAACTGATATCGGTAGAAAACGTTCCGTGAATCAGGATTATGTGTTCTGCAGTACGGATGCGATTGGTGCTTTTCCTAATCTGTTCATTGTAGCGGATGGTATGGGAGGGCATAATGCAGGAGATTATGCGTCCAGATTCTGTGTGGAAACCTTCGTTGAGATGATACGCGCCAGTTCCGAGAGGACTCCGATACGCCGGATTGAGAAAGCGATTTCGGATACGAATGAGCTGCTGAGGAAGCGGTCATCCGAAGACGAAAGCCTTGCGGGAATGGGCACTACATTTGTACTCTGTACGGTTCTTGAGAAAGTAATTTATGCGGCAAATATCGGCGACAGCAGGCTGTATATGATAGATGACAGCGGGATTGATCAGATTACCGTCGATCATTCCCTGGTGGAAGAGATGGTCAGGAATGGTGAAATTGACAGAAGGGAAGCCAGGTTTCATCCGAATAAGAATGTCATTACAAGGGCGCTTGGAGTAACAAAGAATGTAATCCCTGACTTCTTTGAGCTGGATGTCAGGGAAGGGAGCAGTCTGCTGCTGTGTTCCGACGGTCTGTCCAACATGGTGGAGGACGAGGAGATCCGGAGAATTGTGAGAGCATATCCGAATGATATCAGAAGAGCCGCACAGGAGCTGGTTGACAGGGCGAATGAGAATGGCGGCAGAGATAATATCGCAATTGTGCTCATTCAATTATAGCATGCTGCCGAATTAAGAAATAAGAAGAGGTGAAGACAAGATGATTAAACCGGGAATGTTTATCAGTGACAGATATGAGATTATTGATAAAGTGGGTTCCGGCGGTATGGCAGATGTCTATAAGGCAAAATGTCACCGGCTGAACCGCTATGTTGCAATCAAGATCCTGCGTTCGGAATATTCCAATGATAAGAGCTTCGTTGCAAAATTCCGGGCGGAAGCGCAGTCTGTCGCGGGACTTTCTCATCCGAATATTGTGAACGTATATGACGTAGGAGAGGATAACGGCCTGTATTACATCGTTATGGAGCTTGTGGAGGGAATTACGCTCAAGAAGTTCATCGAAAGAAAGGGCAGGCTGGAGGTGAAGGAAGCAGTAGGAATTGCAATTCAGATTGCGCAGGGAATGGAAGCGGCGCACGATGCTCATATCATTCACCGCGATATTAAGCCGCAGAATATTATCATATCCAGGGATGGCAAGGTTAAGGTAACAGATTTCGGTATCGCCAAGGCGGCAACCTCGAATACTTTGACCTCCAATGCCATGGGATCGGTTCATTATCTGTCGCCTGAACAGGCGAGGGGCGGATACAGCGACGAGCGCAGCGATATCTATTCTCTTGGCGTAACGCTGTACGAGATGCTGTGCGGTAAGGTGCCGTTCGCGGGAGATAATACGGTATCGGTCGCACTTTTGCATATTCAGGGAGAGGCGGTTCCCGTAAGAGAGCTTAATCCCGAGGTTCCGGTATCGGTCGATAAGATTGTTCAGAAATGTATGCAGAAAAAGCCGGAGCGCCGTTATCTGTCCGCATCCGAGCTGATTGCCGATCTGAAGCGTTCCATCGCGCATCCGAACGGAGATTTTGTCAAGCTGGCGGCCAACATCGTGCCCGATTCTCCGACCATTAATCTGAGTGAGGATGACGTACGGGATATCAACAAGGCGCGCGGGAAGCAGCCGGCTGCTTCCTATCAGGAGGAGACGGAAGCGGAAGCGGTACAGAGTCCGAAGAAGAGATCCGGAGGAAATGTCCTGCTGGAAGACGATGAGGATCTGGACAGCGTGGATTCCAAGGTGGAGAAGGTTCTTCTGGGTGTTACGATATCCTTTGCCATTATTCTGGGAATTATTATTTTATATCTGGTAGTCCGGTTCTTCGGACTGTTCGGCGGCAATGATTCGGAAACGGATACGACCGGGCCGTCGGTAACAACCGAAGCTATAACGGATCCCTCTGATACGACGGAGCCCACAACCGGGAACACGGCCGAGCTGGTTGAGGTGCCCAGAGTTCTGACGCTTACCAGAGATGATGCGGAACGGGCGCTTCGTCTGGTATCCGAGGATTTTGAAATCGTATATACGGAAGAGGAATATTCGGATGATGTAGAAATGGATCGGGTTGTCAGACAGTATCCCGAAGAAGGAACGCAGGTAGCTTCTGATTCAACGATTACCCTCACCTTAAGCGCGGGACCCGAGCCGATGGAGATGCGCAATGTCAGATATCTGGAAGTGAATTATGCGAGAGAGCAGCTCGAGACGGAGGATGGGCTGGTTGTCCGCATTACTTATGAGAACAGCAATGACGTGGAAGCGGATCATATTATCAATACGGTTCCGGAGGCAGGTTCTTACGTCAAGGCGGGAGATACGGTTACTTTGATTGTAAGCAGCGGCCCGGCTGACACATCTGTAATTGTTCCGAGAGTAACAGGAGGAACCCTAAGCGAGGCAGAAGCGAAACTGGAGGCGGAAGGACTGGAGCTTGGCTCTGTGGACTATGCGCATTCGGATGAAGCGGAAGGGACTGTCATTGCGCAGGGAACCAGCGCCGGTGAGAGCGTAGCTGCCGGGTCTTCCGTATCTGTTACGGTAAGTCTCGGGCCGGAAGAGACAACCCAGGAGCCCTCAACGCAGGAGCCGACACAGGAGCCCTCAAGCGAAGCTTCGGAGCCCGTGACAGAGGAGCCGCAGGCGACGGTCTACCGCGGGACGGTGACAATCACGGATAATCCGTTCGAGACAACGGAGGATACCGGAGAGATTTATCTGGAGCTGGAGCAGAACGGAGAACAGACCATGCTGTTCAGCAGGACGCTGGGATATTCGAACTTCCCTCTGACTCTGACCTTTAATTCGGAGGATAATCCGGCGATCCGGGAAGGAAGCGGAACGGTCCGGATGTATGTGAATGATGTCCTGTATACGGAAAATCAGTGGAACATTACCTTTCAGGCGGAGTAACGAATGACGGGAAAGATTATCAAGGGTGTTGCAGGATTCTATTATGTATATACGGAATCCTGCAAGGAAGTCGAATGCAGGGCAAGAGGGATCTTCCGCAACCGGAACGAGAAGCCTCTGGTAGGGGATAATGTAGAGCTTGAGATTCTGGACGAGAAAACCGGAACCGGGAATATTACCAGGCTTCTTAAGCGGAGGAATGAGCTGATCCGTCCTGCCGCAGCGAATATCGATCAGGCAGCCGTTATCTTCGCGGCTGCCTGCCCCTCTCCGAACAGGGGACTTCTGGACCGCTTTCTGATAATGATGGAGCGGGAAAATATAAAGACCATAATCTGTATTAATAAAAGCGATCTGGAAGAGAAGACGGCTGCCTGTCTGAAGCGGATCTATACGGGGGCCGGTTATGAGGTGCTGATCATGAGCATGGTGACGGGCGCGGGCATTGCCCGGCTAAAAGAGCTGCTTAAAGGGAAAACAACAATTCTTGCGGGACCGTCAGGAGTCGGAAAGTCAACGTTGACCAATCAGATTCAGCCCGGAGCGCGGATGGAGACGGGGCAGGTCAGTGAAAAGATTCAAAGAGGCCGTCATACAACCAGACATACGGAGATTATTCCAGTGGATGAAGAGACCTTTCTGCTGGATACCCCGGGATTCTCTTCCCTTTATCTTCCCGATATGGACAAGGAAGAACTGAAGGAATACTTCCCGGAGTTTGCGCCGTATGCGGGGCAGTGCCGGTTTGGCGGCTGCGCGCATCTTGAGGAGCCGGACTGCGCCGTTAAGAATGCAGCAGGCATCGGCCTGATTGGAGCCGAACGGTACGAAAGCTACCGGCAGATGTATGAAGAGCTGAAGAATAAAAAAAGATACTAAAGCGGAAATAAAGATTCAGATACGCTTTGGGAAGGAGTGTGGGATTATGTACCGGTTATCGCCGTCGATTCTTGCCGCCGATTTCGGACGGCTGGCAGACGAAATAGCGAATGTGGAGAAGGCAGGCGCGTCCTACCTTCATTTTGATGTTATGGACGGACATTTTGTCCCCAGTATGTCCTTTGGCATGCCGGTGCTCAAAGCAGTCCGGACCCGTACGGCGCTGAAGCTGGACGTTCATCTTATGATTGAAGAGCCGGATCGGTATCTGAAGGAGTTCAGAGAGAGCGGAGCGGATATCATAACCGTACATGCGGAGGCCGCCAGGCATCTGCACAGAACGGTCGAAAGAATTCATGAGCTTGGAGTGGCGGCCGGGGTTGCCCTGAATCCCGCCACTCCGCTGTGCGCGCTGGATTATATTCTGCCGGACGTCGATATGGTTCTTATCATGACCGTGGATCCGGGATTCGGCGGGCAGACATTCATTCCCGCGTCTCTCGATAAGATACGGGAGCTTAAAAGGCTTCGGACAGAGAGAGGCCTTTCGTTTGACATTGAAATCGACGGAGGCGTCAGAGCGTCCAATGTGGGAGACGCAATCCGGGCGGGAGCCAATGTGATAGTGGCAGGAACCGCCGTATTTTGCGGGAATATACAGGAGAACGTAAAAGACTTCCATAGAATATTTGAAGAATGCGGGAAGGAGCTTACGTTATGACGCCCGGATTTCCCGCATCACAGCGGGAATTTCCCGCCATCATGCGCAAACAGGATATATTGATTATAACCGGCGGAAGTATAGACGCC